>NZ_JAPZVM010000041.1:0-218 GCF_027529745.1 Phocaeicola acetigenes | reverse complement strand
ATGGCATTTTCCTCACGCTTCTGCAGCAGCATGATGTAGAGCTGTGCCTTGATTTCCTGCTGGCGGGAGATGGTGAGGAATTCCTTTTCCTGCTTGGGGGCATTGCTGATACGGCCTTCGAACTTGCTTGCCTGGCGGTCGAGATTACCCTTGGTGATGCGCAGTCCTTCGAGTACACTGGCTACGGTCGTCTGTACGCTGTGGCGCATGGCTTCGAT
>NZ_JAPZVM010000040.1:0-218 GCF_027529745.1 Phocaeicola acetigenes | reverse complement strand
TTAAGAACGTGCCGGATGATATATACTTTCAGCTTTCTTGCTTTATAGCTTTTATTGCTTGTACATCATGTCATAGATCTTATTTCCTTGCGGAACAAGTGGAGAATAACGGATTCGAACCGTTGACCCCCTGCGTGCAAAGCAGGTGCTCTAGCCAGCTGAGCTAATCCCCCGGATACCTTTCCTTTTTTGCGGCTGCAAAAGTAGTCATTTTATTC
>NZ_JAPZVM010000039.1:0-220 GCF_027529745.1 Phocaeicola acetigenes | reverse complement strand
TTCCGGTTTTGTTTAGAACCGGAATCATTGTGTACTGTGAGTCATTTTTCTTTGTGTTTGGAGTATCAGATTACGAATCTGTGAATAAATTTCCCGTTTGTTGTTCTTTGTCGTTCAGTGCTTATATTATATAATAATGTATATAGAAATCTCCATTGTATCCTCCTTTGCAGAAAAAAAGTCATAAAACCTGCTGTAAGACAGTAATTTGTGAAAAACA
>NZ_JAPZVM010000038.1:0-266 GCF_027529745.1 Phocaeicola acetigenes | reverse complement strand
TTGAAAAAAGTTGTAAAAAAAGTGCATATAATATTTGCAGTTTCGGAAAAAGCCTGTAATTTTGCACCCGCTTTCGAGAGAGATGGCAAGCAGATTGACAGAGTGTTGAGGTTAACGCGTTGAGGCTAAGTATCTTATTTTACCGGAGCGGTAAGAGAGCGAGAACGGCATCTTCGGAAAACGCCTCGAAGAAATTTTTCAAAAAAAACTTCGAAAAAATTTGGAGCGAATATGAAAAACTTCTTAACTTTGCAAACGCTTTCGAC
>NZ_JAPZVM010000037.1:0-280 GCF_027529745.1 Phocaeicola acetigenes | reverse complement strand
AGGAGCGCCCTAGGGTAAAACTGGTAATTGGGGCTAAGTCGTAACAAGGTAGCCGTACCGGAAGGTGCGGCTGGAACACCTCCTTTCTGGAGAGAATGTTTCTTTCGAGGTTATTCTTTGTGCCTGTTTGTTTATAAGATATAAAGAGAGAAAGAAGAAGCCGAGTCTGATCAAGACAAGGTTGAACTGAATCCAGAAGCTAGTCCTATAGCTCAGTTGGTTAGAGCGCTACACTGATAATGTAGAGGTCGGCAGTTCAACTCTGCCTGGGACTACGATG
>NZ_JAPZVM010000036.1:0-348 GCF_027529745.1 Phocaeicola acetigenes | reverse complement strand
TCGAGGCGTTTTCCGAAGATGCCGTTCTCGCTCTCTTACCGCTCCGGTAAAATAAGATACTTAGCCTCAACGCGTTAACCTCAGCACTCTGTCAATCTGCTTGCCGTCTCTCTCGAAAGCGGGTGCAAAATTACAGGCTTTTTCCGAAACTGCAAATATTACACACACTTTTTTTACAACTTTTTTCAATGTTTTTCACAAATAGCTGTTTTACAGCAGGTTTTATGAATTGTTTTTCAATAAAGGAGGATACAATGGAGATTTCCATATACATTATTATATAATATAAGCACCGATACCCAAAGAACAACAAACGGGAAATTCATTCACAAATCCGTAATCTGATAC
>NZ_JAPZVM010000035.1:0-367 GCF_027529745.1 Phocaeicola acetigenes | reverse complement strand
CTTATTTTCAAGCTTCCGTTCGTTGTCGAAAGCGTTTGCAAAGTTAAGAAGTTTTTCATATTCGCTCCAAATTTTTTCGAAGTTTTTTTTGAAAAATTTCTTCGAGGCGTTTCAGACGATGCCGTTCTCGCTCTCTTACCGCACCGGTAAAATAAGATACTTGGAATCAGACCCTTAACCTCACCACTCTGTCAATCTGCTTGCCATCTCTCTCGAAAGCGGGTGCAAAATTACAGGCTTTTTCCGAAACTGCAAATATTATATGCACTTTTTTTACAACTTTTTTTCAATGCTTTTCACAAATGGCTGTCTTACAGCAGGTTTTATGACTTGTTTTTCTGCAAGAAGACTTTCTGAAGAGAACTAT
>NZ_JAPZVM010000034.1:0-373 GCF_027529745.1 Phocaeicola acetigenes | reverse complement strand
AAGAGTTCATTGAAAGAATTTAGATAAACAGACAAAGTAGTACAAAAGAATAACCGTCAAGACCTGTCCGGGTCGTAAGATTCGGATGAAGTCAGAAAGAAGGAAATGTTCTGAGACAGAAAATTCACTCTGAAAAGAGTAAAAAAGATATTTTACAATGAAGAGTTTGATCCTGGCTCAGGATGAACGCTAGCTACAGGCTTAACACATGCAAGTCGAGGGGCAGCGGGATTGAAGCTTGCTTCAATTGCCGGCGACCGGCGCACGGGTGAGTAACGCGTATCCAACCTTCCGCATACTCGGGGATAGCCTTCTGAAAAGGAGATTAATACCCGATGGTATCAAGAGATTGCATGATAACTTGATTAAAGAA
>NZ_JAPZVM010000033.1:0-405 GCF_027529745.1 Phocaeicola acetigenes | reverse complement strand
GAGTCTCGTTTTCCGCTCAAAAACATTTTGATACAAATTGCGGAAATAGCTCAGTTGGTAGAGCATAACCTTGCCAAGGTTAGGGTCGCGAGTTCGAGTCTCGTTTTCCGCTCGAAAGCAGAAAGGTTGTGCGTAAATTGCCCAGGTGGCGGAATTGGTAGACGCGCACGTTTCAGGTGCGTGTGTCGAGAGGCATGCAGGTTCGAGTCCTGTTCTGGGCACAAAAAAAAGACATCCTTTCTCTTTTTTATGGAGGAATGGCGGAATTGGTAGACGCGCCACTTTGAGGGGGTGGTGACAGTTATGTCGTGTGAGTTCGAGTCTCATTTCCTTCACACAATGATAAATTGCGGAAATAGCTCAGTTGGTAGAGCATAACCTTGCCAAGGTTAGGGTCGCGAGTTC
>NZ_JAPZVM010000032.1:0-420 GCF_027529745.1 Phocaeicola acetigenes | reverse complement strand
TTCCTGTTAGCCCTCACTTATTGTTCGTTGGCTGCGGAACCAGGCATCCGGCTCATTCACACATCATCTTTTCGGATGATGCATTCTCTCACCTTATTGCTTACCCTCTTTCCCCACCCACCACCCTTTATTAAGGTAGCCTTATTGGGCTGGTCGCGATAGCGTACACGCAGACGTCATACTCCCACCACCCTGCTAAGGTATGCCTGTTTCCTGTTAGCCCTCACTTATTGTTCGTTGGCTGCGGAACCAGGCATCCGGCTCGTTCACACATCATCTTTTCGGATGATGCTTCCTCTCACCTTATTGCTTACCCTCTATTCCCACCCACCGCCCTTTATTAAGGTAGCCTTATTGGGCTGGTTGCGATAGCGTACACGCAGACGTCATACTCCCGCCACCCTGCTAAGGTATGCCTGT
>NZ_JAPZVM010000031.1:0-519 GCF_027529745.1 Phocaeicola acetigenes | reverse complement strand
ACTCCGGATCGGGAAAGCTTTATTACGGTAAACGAGAAGCTGAGTGTGTTGAACGACAGAGCTACCATTTTGCCGGATGCGCGAGGAGTCTCTGTAAGTTACTTGTCTGGAACATTTGACCTTGCGTTGAATTGTGGTGAGGAACTGGAATATGTGGACGGTGGAAACGGAGTGATAGAAGTCACTCCTGTCAATCCGGAAGCTTCCAGTTTGGCAGAAAGAAATGTCTTCAGAATTGCAAAAAAGTTGTTGGCTCCTAATGCTCCTCAGCAAGAAGCAAAACTTCAGTTCAGACGCAAAGGATTTTCGGAGGTATACGATGAAGACTGTCTGACTGTGGTATTGGAGAAAAATGATGATACCTTAGAGGGTATGCTGGACTTCAATAACGAGACTTACGGATATGATTTCGGTCGTTATATTGACGGAACTTTAGGTACTTATACAGTAGGCGAGGGTAAGACTATGGCTTTGGAAGTATCGGAATCGAATCCTTGGATAAGATTGGTACGTTCTGAG
>NZ_JAPZVM010000030.1:0-519 GCF_027529745.1 Phocaeicola acetigenes | reverse complement strand
GCTCCGGATCGGGAAAGCTTTATTACGGTAAACGAGAAGTTGAGTGTGTTGAACGACAGAGCTACCATTTTACCGGATGCGCGAGGGGTTTCTGTAAGTTACTTGTCTGGAACATTTGACCTTGCGTTGAACTGTGGTGAGGAACTGGAATATGTGAATGGAGGAAATAATTGGGTGGAAATAACTCCTGTCAATCCGGAAGCTTCCAGTTTGGCAGAAAGAAATGTCTTTAGAATTACCAAGAAGCTTGTGGCTCCTAATTGTCCTTTGGAAGATATGAAACTTCAGTTCAGACGTAAAGGATTGTCGGAAGTATACGATGAAGACTGTCTGACTGTGGTTCTGGAGAAAAATGATGATACCTTAGAGGGTATGCTGGACTTCAATAACGAAAATTACGAATGTGATTTCGGTCGTTATATTGACGGAACTTTAGGTACTTATACAGTAGGCGAGGGTAAGACTATGGCTTTGGAAGTATCGGAATCAAATCCTTGGATAAGATTGGTACGTTCTGAC
>NZ_JAPZVM010000029.1:0-795 GCF_027529745.1 Phocaeicola acetigenes | reverse complement strand
GGACCGGTTGCTCACGCAGGCGGCCCGGACCTAACCTAAAACTAAATTAGAATTATATTTGTTAGATTTATCTTTATATGGAAAATTCTTCAAAACCTAAAAATGTGTGGGGCATCGTCCTCAAAGTCATCATCACCGTAGCTACGGCTATTGCCGGAGCGCTGGGACTGAGTTCGTTTGTGTAGAAAGTTGACGAGGGAACAAGGCCCTTGTCACCTAACTAAAAAACTCAAAAACTTACAAACTTACAACCCATGTACTTCCAGAACTTCCGAAAAATAGATACCATCGTAATCCATTGCAGTGCGACGCGTGAAGACCGGGATTTTCCGGTAGAAGCACTTCGGCGCTGCCATCGAAAACGGGGATTTGCCGATATCGGCTATCACTTTTACATTACCCGTGACGGAGTGATTCATCCGTGCCGGCCTTTGCATCAGATCGGTGCACATGCTGCCGGATGGAATGACCATAGCATCGGGGTGTGTTACGAAGGGGGACTAAGCCGGAAAGGCTGTCCTGCCGACACCCGTACCTTAGCCCAGAAATGTGCCTTGCTGGATCTGCTCCGCCAGTTGAAAGCGGATTATCCGCAAGCGCGGATTGTGGGGCATACCCAGCTGAGTCCTTATATCCGTAAAGCCTGTCCCTGCTTTGATGCAAGGAAGGAATATGCGGAGTTATAAAATGCAGAACGGAGATTGAAGAGTGAAGAGCCTGCGGCTTCCCGGCAGAAATTGATTAATCAATACATAAGTTAAGTGTCGGTTAGCCTGCCGGCTCTTCTTTTTTTTG
>NZ_JAPZVM010000028.1:0-901 GCF_027529745.1 Phocaeicola acetigenes | reverse complement strand
AGAAGCTGTTTTGATTTCATTCGATAAATTTGTTAAGCATGATTTGGATGAATGCGATTTGTACCATGGCTTCCGCAGTTTCAGCGAGGAATTCATAATCGATGGTTAGCCTTCTGAAGTTTTCCAGCCATGAGAAAGAGCGTTCCACAATCCAGCGCTTAGGCAGAACTTGAAACTTGGTTGGACATTCGTCCGGCCTGAGCACGACATCCAATACCCATCCGAATTTCTTCTTGACCCAATCAGCCAACTTTCCCTTATAACCACCGTCTGCCAGGATTTTCACCAAGCGCGGGAATTTATAAGCAAGTTTCTCTATGACTTGCGGAGCGCCTTTGCTGTCATGCAGGTTGGCTTCATGGATTGCGACGGCTAACGGAAGACCAAGCGTATCGACAATTATGTGCTCTTTCCGCCCCTTGATTTTCTTGTTCCCGTCTATACCGCGGTCAGAATCAACATGATGGGAAGTCTTCACACTTCTGGAATCCATGATGCCAAGGCTGGGGCTTTCCTGACGCCCTGCCTGTTTACGGATGAAAGCGTGCAAGGTATCCATCACCTCTTCAAACACGCCTTCAAGCTTCCATTTACGGAAATAGTAATAGACGGTTTGCCAAGGGGCGAAGTCAGAGGGAAGCATACGCCACTGGCAGCCGGTCTTGTTGATATAAAGGATTGCATTCATTATCTCTTTAAGAGAATGTTTTCGGTTCCTCGCTTGCGGTTCTAAAATATTTTTTATAACTTGCCACTGTTTTTCAGTCAGGTCGGTTGGATAGTGTGTCATAACTTTATAGTTTGGTACCTTTAAAGATATAACATTTTTCCAATTGGCCTGCTGATTTCAAATTTTAAGGAGACTGTAACATTATTCTTGAATCAATTCAAAACAGTTTCT
>NZ_JAPZVM010000027.1:0-946 GCF_027529745.1 Phocaeicola acetigenes | reverse complement strand
TACCCTGGCTGCTACAGCGACCAACGGACGAATCATCGAACAGGCACTGCCCGATAAATATCCGGTAGCTCCCAAGAAGAAAATCATTGCACTGGCAGCCCTTATTTTAGGCTTGGGTATTCCCGTCGGTTTTATCTATCTTATCGATTTACTGAAATACAAGATTGAAAACGGAGAAGATGTACAGAAACTCACTGCCGTACCTCTTATCGCCGAACTTCCCCGCTGCAAGAAACCTGCACAAGGAGCCATCGTGGTACGTGAGAATCACAACGACATCATGGAAGAAACCTTCCGTGGACTCCGTACCAACCTTCTCTTTATGCTGGAAAAAGACGAGAAAGTCATCCTCGTATCCTCTACCCAGCCCGGCGAAGGAAAGTCTTTCGTAGCCGGAAATTTAGCAGTCAGTCTGGCCTTGCTCGGAAAGAAGACACTGATTGTAGGTATGGACATCCGTAAGCCCGGTCTGAACCGTGTATTCAACATCTCACATCGTGAACATGGTATTACCAACTACCTGAGCGATCCGGAACATACCGATATCTTCTCTCTGGTACAACCTTCGGACATTCACTCTAATCTGGACATTCTACCCGGAGGAGCCGTACCGCCTAACCCCACCGAACTGGTGGCACGCCCGGTACTCGACCATGCCATTGCTCAGTTGAAAGAGCGCTACGACTATGTTATTCTCGATACTGCTCCTATCGGCATCGTGACCGATACCGCCATCGTCAGCCGTGTGGCAGATTTCTGTCTCTATGTATGCCGTGCAGAAGTTACTCCGAAGGTAGCCTACCAGTACATCAACGAACTGAAAGCCGAAAAGAAATTTGCCAAACTGGCCACCGTCATCAACGACATCGACATGACCAAGCGCAAGAACAGCTACGGTTACGGCTATGGCAAGAAATACGGCTACGGTTATGGATACGGCTATGGA
>NZ_JAPZVM010000026.1:0-1086 GCF_027529745.1 Phocaeicola acetigenes | reverse complement strand
ACCGGTCTTCATGTTTACTACGGCGGGGTTACTTTCTGATGAGGTGCGGAGCAGACGCTTGCGTTCGATAATCATCGTGTTGTACTGGTCGATGATAGTACTTAATTTTTGATCTTGCAAACCTACATTGGACGGAATGACTTCGTCGGCATTGGCAGGATTGTTGATATAGTCGCGCAGGAATTCCACCAGACGGATCTGTGTCTGGTTTTCGATGCGGAGCTGTTCGTACTTGGAGTTTTCCTGAAGTGCCAGTTGGGCATCGGTGGTCAGGTCGGTGAGTCCGGATTTCTGTTTGAAGTCTGCCAGCTGACTTTCGGTAGTACCCAGTTCGCGGTTGATAATGGCAATACGGTCTTCGATGAAGTCGGCTGTCTTTTGTGCCACTTCGTTTTTCTCGTCGTTGGCATCCTGATTGTAGAACGCTACCAGCGTATTGATGAAATCGACTGCACGCTGTTTGTTACTGTTCTGTACGGCAATTTGTGCAATAGTGGTAGTCTTGGAGGTAGGCTCTACACTAAGGCCCTGTCCATAGCTTTTTGCTACGGCAGTAGGAGAGGCGACGTAGGTAATGAGCCGGATGTCTTTTGCCGGCTTGTCTTTTGCTTTCATTAGAGCCAAGATGCTATCATTGGGAGCAAAGCTGAAGACACCTACAGGGGTGGGCAATACGGCCGGAAGTGCATCGAACGTTTTTTCTTCCTCCATTTCTTCTTCGTTGAGCATGTATTTCGCCTGTACACTCAATTTTCCTTCCGGAGTATAAATCATTTTCAGTCTGGCTCCTCCTTCCAGTTTTTCGGCTTCTTCCGGTGTAAGATATACTTGTATAGGAGCATTCTTGTACAGGGGGGTGTTGTAGCCGAAGGTACGGTCTTCTACAGTAGAAATGTACAGTCCCAAATGGGTTACGACTTTACGGATGAGGGTGCGCGACTTAAGAATTTCTACTTCATTGTCGAAATTGTTGGTCATGGAGAGTCCTCCCATTCCCTGTAAAGCTTCGATGGCTCCATTAGCCGCTTTCATGGCATGCGTGCGTGGATCGTCTTCTTTTACCAGTACAGCGGCTGTGACATTGTA
>NZ_JAPZVM010000025.1:0-1194 GCF_027529745.1 Phocaeicola acetigenes | reverse complement strand
CACTCCCCGTTTCATTACGGCAGAATACTCTGCGACATCATCTTTGACTGCAACCTTTCCAATTATAAAGTTCAAGGGCTTTTGCGATTCATCCAAATCAATAGTAGCATCCTGCCAAGCTTCCTCTGTCATTCCGCTACCTGCAGAAAAAGACAGTTTGCCACCTTCATTCACAACAAGATAAAGATTACCGGCTCCTTCCAGCGGCAATTTCAACTCTCCCCCTGTCGGTGATACAGAAGCTGTATTATTCAGTTTACCATCCTTAAAAAATAAATACTTAACACTTTCCAACTGTTCCGATGTCGGAATATTCAAAAACACTCTCGACATCTTACCGTTTTCTTTATTTACTACCGCATCCTCACTGCTGCAAGCAACTAATACAAGCAGCAATGAAAACACAGCATATAACAATTTATATCTCATTCGTTTAAACTCTATTGATAAATATATTCTACAGGTGACTTCTTACATCTGATAGTTCTGGACTTCACATTGTTTTGTGTAACAGTTTTAAACCAGTTACCTCTCATGTCCACAAACCAGCCTTCCATCATCCATGCTGTTGAAGTTCCATTATTAACTGCAAAAATGAAATCATCCGAACTGATTTTTCCCGTACCAGCCTCCCATTGGTGTCCCCAACCGAAAAGCACCACATGCTTGCTGTTATCGCTTGCAGAGGCCTCCTCACAGAAATCATAAAATCCCACTTTTCCGTATGTTACGTCATCAATGCTGACAGAACGGTTACCGTGGTTATAATTCAGTCTGAAGCTGTCATCACCGTTCAAATTATTATTATAAACAGCCGGATCGTATCCAAGCTTAGCGTCATTCGAATTAACCAGTCTTCTAAAATCATTTTGGGAAGGTATCTCATATCCCGGAGGAGCCATTTCCTTACCCTGCGTATTGATATTTACCGATACACTCGATTTGAATCCTGAATACTCAAACTTGCCGTCTGAGAGAGTAAGAGGTAATCCTTCCAAGTTTCCTCCCTGATACTGATCACCCATTACAGCTTTAAGTTCTTCCAATGAGCAATCTTTCAGATAATCAAGCAGACTTCCTTCCTTCACCGGATCTGCACTAGCCAATATCTGGTCATTAAAGTCGTTAGCAGTACCTTTAAGGTTATACTTACACCACCAGTTTCCTGCTACATACACTACAGGAAGTCCAAAA
>NZ_JAPZVM010000024.1:0-1220 GCF_027529745.1 Phocaeicola acetigenes | reverse complement strand
TTCGGTATGCGATGGGGATGCGTTCCATTAGGTAGTAGGCGGGGTAACGGCCCACCTAGCCAACGATGGATAGGGGTTCTGAGAGGAAGGTCCCCCACATTGGAACTGAGACACGGTCCAAACTCCTACGGGAGGCAGCAGTGAGGAATATTGGTCAATGGACGAGAGTCTGAACCAGCCAAGTAGCGTGAAGGATGAAGGTTCTATGGATTGTAAACTTCTTTTATAAGGGAATAAAACCTCCCACGTGTGGGAGCTTGTATGTACCTTATGAATAAGCATCGGCTAACTCCGTGCCAGCAGCCGCGGTAATACGGAGGATGCGAGCGTTATCCGGATTTATTGGGTTTAAAGGGAGCGCAGACGGGGGATTAAGTCAGTTGTGAAAGTTTGGGGCTCAACCTTAAAATTGCAGTTGATACTGGTTCTCTTGAGTGCAGTTGAGGCAGGCGGAATTCGTGGTGTAGCGGTGAAATGCTTAGATATCACGAAGAACCCC
Source organism: Phocaeicola acetigenes (assembly GCF_027529745.1). NCBI lineage: Bacteria > Pseudomonadati > Bacteroidota > Bacteroidia > Bacteroidales > Bacteroidaceae > Phocaeicola > Phocaeicola acetigenes. The sequence goes on along the minus strand of NZ_JAPZVM010000024.1, from coordinate 721 downwards.
GATTGCGAAGGCAGCTTGCTAAACTGTAACTGACGTTCATGCTCGAAAGTGTGGGTATCAAACAGGATTAGATACCCTGGTAGTCCACACGGTAAACGATGGATACTCGCTGTTGGCGATATACTGTCAGCGGCCAAGCGAAAGCATTAAGTATCCCACCTGGGGAGTACGCCGGCAACGGTGAAACTCAAAGGAATTGACGGGGGCCCGCACAAGCGGAGGAACATGTGGTTTAATTCGATGATACGCGAGGAACCTTACCCGGGCTTAAATTGCAAAGGAATGATTTGGAAACAGATCAGTCTTCGGACCTTTGTGAAGGTGCTGCATGGTTGTCGTCAGCTCGTGCCGTGAGGTGTCGGCTTAAGTGCCATAACGAGCGCAACCCTTGCTGTCAGTTACTAACAGGTCAAGCTGAGGACTCTGACGGGACTGCCATCGTAAGATGTGAGGAAGGTGGGGATGACGTCAAATCAGCACGGCCCTTACGTCCGGGGCTACACACGTGTTACAATGGGGAGTACAGAAGGCCGCTACCTGGCGACAGGATGCCAATCCGTAAAACTCCTCTCAGTTCGGACTGGAGTCTGCAACCCGACTCCACGAAGCTGGATTCGCTAGTAATCGCGCATCAGCCACGGCGCGGTGAATACGTTCCCGGGCCTTGTACACACCGCCCGTCAAGCCATGAAAGCCGGGGGTACCTGAAGTGCGTAACCGC
>NZ_JAPZVM010000023.1:0-1387 GCF_027529745.1 Phocaeicola acetigenes | reverse complement strand
GGTAGTGTAAAATAAACTGTGTCACGCATTATTTCCTATTAGAAAACTCATCGGTCGGGGAACGGCCAGCGCCAAGGGGCGGGACCACCCGTCCCGACGAGCGTAAAATTACAATAAATTAAATCGCTCTCCAAACTTTATGGCCAGTTGCTGTGAGATTGTGGCCCAATTGGCAAGTGGCATAGTCCACTTCTTCCGTATATTGCGGTATGCAAGATAAACCAGTTTCTCAAGGGCTGTATCCGATGGGAACACGCCTTTGTTTTTTGTTACCTTACGGATCTGATGGTGATACCCTTCAACAGTATTTGTTGTATATATGAGCTTACGGATAGCCGGAGTGTACTGGAAATATTCGGACAGCTTATCCCAATTGTCCTGCCAGGACCTGATAACAATAGGATACTGTTCGCCCCATTTTTCTTCCAGCTTGAGGAGTTCATTTTCTGCCGATTCTTTATTTACAGCCTGATAAACGCATTTCAAATCCTTCAGGAATTCCTTTTGATTTTTGGAGCCTACATATTTGATGGAATTACGAATCTGATGTACGACACAAAGCTGTACAGCTGTATTGGGATAAACACTTTGGATTGCTTCAGGAAAACCTCTCAAGCCGTCTATACAGGCAATAAGAATATCTTCGACTCCACGGTTCTGGAGATCTGTCAGAACACTGAGCCAGAAGTTTGCTCCCTCATTTCTTGATATATACATTCCGAGTAGTTCCTTATGTCCTTCCCGGTCAATACCCAGCACATTATAGATTGCACGTGTAACAGCACAACCACGTTCATCCGTTACCTTATAATGGATGGCATCCATCCAGACTATAGGATAGACAGAATCAAGCATACGTGATTTCCATGCCTTTATTTCCGGAAGTACACGGTCTGTAATGGCGCTGATTGTATCTGCCGATACACGATTACCAAGATTCTCTTCCATCCAATCACTAATCTCACGTGTGCTGTTACCAAGAGCATACAAGCCGATTATACGGTCAGCAACACCTTCTGCCAGAATGGTCTCACGCTTCTTAATAAATTGTGGGTCAAAACTTGAATTACGGTCGCGGGGAGTGGATACAGTTACCTCACCTAATGGAGTCTGGACCTGCTTTTGCATTTTCCCGTTACGGCGGTTGCCCATTTGACGTTCTTCTTCTGTAAGGTGTGCATCCATCTCACCTTCCAGAGCTGCATTCAGGATACTTTCCAATAAGGGAGCAAAAGCACCGTCTTTACCTAACAAGGGCTTGCCCGCTTTCAGCTGTTCAATAGCCTTGTTCTTGATACTCTCAAAATCAAACTCTTCTTTCATAAAAAAACTGTGTTAGCAAAGTTAATATTTTATTCTTTGCTGACACAGTTTAATTTACATCCTC
>NZ_JAPZVM010000022.1:0-1596 GCF_027529745.1 Phocaeicola acetigenes | reverse complement strand
GGCACAGTTGCATAAGTCCGTGGCAATATAATCATGTTATCCAAAGATTATGGACGCTCTGAACATAAAGAAAGGTAAATCCTGCACACCGCGTAGTTGTGCTCTAAAGCCTTTCAACTTAGAGTTAAGAGATTCAGCATGAGCATTGGTTGATCTGTTTATGAAGTAATTTAGTACTTCTTCTTCCTTGTACTTGATGGCATCCCTTGCAGCCTTTACTTCACGCAACGTACAAGCTGAAACCTTCTGATACCACTCATGCAGTTGAACCTTCGCAGTACCCCGGTCGATAGACTTGTTGCTAAACACGCTTCTTAGGCTACAAATCAAAGTATATGCTTCCTTTATCTTTGGGAACATCCTGAAAAGTATCTTTGCACGTGTTTTCTGCCTGTCAGTCCATTTTTCACCACTCACACTCAGCAGATACTTGCTTCTTGTCAGTAGTTCTATGACAGTTTCGCCATTGGCAAGCATGGTTGGCCTGAAGCGTTTGTTCAACCTCTGTGGCTTGCGTCCCCGCTTCTTGCCTTTGTATTTCTTTGGATGTTTCTTGCGGTAGTATTTACGGCTCTTTACCAGCTGTTCAAGTTTCTTTTTGAACATGGCCTTCTCCTTGTTTTGTGCTTTCTGTGCTTCTCGTTTAGCTTTGAGGCGGAGTTCATCCACTGCTTCGATACAACGCTTGACGATATGGAAGCAGTCAATGACTATGGCTGCATTAGGAAAGGCTTCTGTGACGACAGCAAACATGCTGTCAGAGAAGTCCATGGTAACTTCCTCGACCAGCTCTCGCTGTTCCTGCGGTATCTGCATAAGAACATTGATAATGTCTGAGGCCTTAGTGCCTTTTACAGCTGCTATTAAGGTGTGACGTTTGCCATGCCCTTCTTTGTTGGTCAAGAATGTCATCAGGTCCTTGTGAAGCATGGTCTCGTCAATGCCCAGCCGTTTGCCTATGTTCTTAGGATGCAGCACCCAGTCCTCTGCATGACTGGCTTGTTCCCAATTACGGAAACCGCTCAGATGATCCTTGTAAGCACGCTCCAGGTTATTGCCATCTACCTTAAAGTATAGCCCCAGCGAGCGGGCCGTTATCGGGTAGGTATCCAAATATTTTTTTTAAGACATCAGCAAACTCCTTAGAGTAGCTGGTGTTATCAGCAAGCAACGAGTACCTGTCAAGGATTATGTTTCTGCCTTCTGCCGTTAACCATCTGCGACGTCTGACATGAAGAACGACCTTGTGATCACGGATAGGAAAGTCGTTAACCTGACGGCTTTCCGTGAAACCATTGGGCTTAAGGTCGTGCCACTCTTCTTCCCGTGCATCTTTTTCGTCAAGATAGATGTGAAGAAGGACGCGCTCATTACCAGTCTCTTCAATAATGCCAGTGTGGTCTTCGTTAACGGCTGTAACGTCGAAGAACTCAAGTATGCCTTTGGGAAGAAGGTAACTTGCCAGAATCTTATAGTCAAATGCTGATTGCTTACTCATGAGTGCAAAGGTAATGCTTCTTATAAACATTTAAGCATTAAACAAGAAAATATAGACCTATACTACAAAAATAAGCCACGGATATTTGCAACTGTGCC
>NZ_JAPZVM010000021.1:0-2944 GCF_027529745.1 Phocaeicola acetigenes | reverse complement strand
CTTAAGTAGGAGGCTAACGCAGGGAACTGAAACATCTTAGTACCTGCAGGAAAAGAAAATAACAATGATTCCCCCAGTAGTGGCGAGCGAACGGGGAAGAGCCCAAACCTTACATGTTACGGCATGTGAGGGGTTGTAGGACCACGATATTGCAAGAAATCTTGTGAGCAGAACAATCTGGAAAGTTTGACCACAGACGGTGACAGTCCGGTATGCGAAGCAAGACGAAGCATAGTGGTATCCTGAGTAGCGCGGGACACGAGAAATCCTGTGTGAATCTGCCGGGACCATCCGGTAAGGCTAAATACTCCCGAGAGACCGATAGTGAACCAGTACCGTGAGGGAAAGGTGAAAAGCACTTCGAACAGAAGAGTGAAATAGTACCTGAAACCGTGCGCCTACAAGCGGTCGGAGCTCGCAAGAGTGACGGCGTGCCTTTTGCATAATGAACCTACGAGTTACCGTATTTGGCAAGGTTAAGGGTCATGAGACCCGCAGCCGAAGCGAAAGCGAGTCTGAAGAGGGCGTCAAGTCAGATGCGGTAGACGCGAAACCAAGTGATCTACCCTTGGCCAGGATGAAGTCTGGGTAACACCAGATGGAGGTCCGCACCAATAAGCGTTGAAAAGCTTCTGGATGAGCTGAGGGTAGGGGTGAAAGGCTAATCAAACTTGGAGATAGCTCGTACTCCCCGAAATGCATTTAGGTGCAGCCTTGTGAATTACTGATGTGAGGTAGAGCGACTGATAAGATGCGAGGGCTTCACCGCCTATCAAGTCTTGATAAACTCCGAATGCGCATCAGTTCGATCACAGGAGTGAGGGCATGGGTGCTAAGGTCCGTGCCCGAGAGGAGAAGAATCCGGACCACCGGCTAAGGTCCCGAAATGACAGCTAAGTTAAACTAACGAAGTCTGATTGCAGAGACAGCTAGGATGTTGGCTTGGAAGCAGCCATTCATTTAAAGAGTGCGTAACAGCTCACTAGTCGAGGAATCGGGCGTGGATAATAATCGGGTATCAAGTTGTCTACCGAAGCCGTGGGATACTTAAGTATCGGTAGGGGAGCATTCCATTCGGCGTTGAAGGCGTATCGTGAGGTACTCTGGAGCGTATGGAAAAGCAAATGTAGGTATAAGTAACGATAAAGGGGGTGAGAAACCCCCTCGCCGAAAGACTAAGGTTTCCTGATCAACGCTAATCGGATCAGGGTCAGTCGGGTCCTAAGGTTCAGCCGAACGGCGAGACCGATGGCAGAAACGGTTAATATTCCGTTACTACCTTATGGGGTGACGTGGAGACGCAGGAGTGACACCACCGCGAACTGACGGAATAGTTCGTTAAAGGATGTAGGCGTAGATTTCCGCAGGCAAATCCGTGGAAAGAGCCGAATCTGACAGTATGAAGCGTCCTTCGGGACAATTCAATAGCGTGGGTAAGCATGCTGCCGAGAAAATCCGCTAAACTTAACTCATGAGGTACCCGTACCGCAAACGGACACACGTAGTCGGGTTGAATATACTAAGGCGCTTGAGTGAATCACGGTTAAGGAACTAGGCAAATTAACCCTGTAACTTCGGGATAAAGGGTCCCTCCTCTATATGAGAGGGCGCAGAGAATAGGTCCAGGCAACTGTTTAACAAAAACACAGGGCTGTGCTAATATGAAAGTAGACGTATACAGCCTGACACCTGCCCGGTGCTGGAAGGTTAAGAGGAGATGTCATCGCAAGAGAAGCATTGAATTGAAGCCCCAGTAAACGGCGGCCGTAACTATAACGGTCCTAAGGTAGCGAAATTCCTTGTCGGGTAAGTTCCGACCTGCACGAATGGTGTAATGATCTGGACACTGTCTCAACCGTGAGCTCAGTGAAATTGTAGTATCGGTGAAGATGCCGATTACCCGCGATGGGACGAAAAGACCCCGTGAACCTTTACTATAGCTTAGCATTGAATTTGGGCACGCGATGTGTAGGATAGGTCGGAGGCTTTGAAGCAGGTACGCCAGTATTTGTGGAGCCGCTGTTGAAATACGACCCTTTGTTTGTTTGAATTCTAACTTCAAGTTGAAGGACATTGCTTGGTGGGTAGTTTGACTGGGGTGGTCGCCTCCAAAAGCGTAACGGAGGCTTCTAAAGGTGCCCTCAGGACGATCGGTAACCGTCCGCAGAGTGTAATGGCAGAAGGGCGCTTGACTGGGAGACAGACAAGTCGAGCAGGTAGGAAACTAGAGCATAGTGATCCGGTGTTTCCGTATGGAAGGGACATCGCTCAAAGGATAAAAGGTACTCCGGGGATAACAGGCTGATCCCTCCCAAGAGCTCATATCGACGGAGTGGTTTGGCACCTCGATGTCGGCTCGTCACATCCTGGGGCTGGAGAAGGTCCCAAGGGTTGGGCTGTTCGCCCATTAAAGTGGCACGCGAGCTGGGTTCAGAACGTCGTGAGACAGTTCGGTCTCTATCTATCGTGGGCGTATGAAATTTGCGTGGCTCTGACACTAGTACGAGAGGACCGTGTTGGACAGACCTCTGGTTTACCAGTTGTGCCGCCAGGTGCATCGCTGGGTATCTAAGTCTGGATCGGATAAGTGCTGAAAGCATCTAAGTACGAAGCCGGCCACAAGATTAGATTTCTCAGGGTCGTCAAAGACGATGACGTTGATAGGATGCAGGTGTAAAGGTGGAGACACCAAAGCCGAGCATTACTAATTGCCCGTTCACTTTCCTTACGAGGATTGATACTCATGGATGATATATACGTTCAGTGTTTTTGCTGTGCTTTGATTGCTTGTCTTGTCATTGATATATGAAGAAATTCAGGTGACTATAGCACGAAGGTTCCACCTCTTCCCATTCCGAACAGAGAAGTTAAGCTTCGTCACGCCGATGGTACTGCGTACAAGTGGGAGAGTAGGTAGTCGCCGTTTTAGTTTCCCCGGTCCTTT
>NZ_JAPZVM010000020.1:0-6251 GCF_027529745.1 Phocaeicola acetigenes | reverse complement strand
GAAAGTGTAAAATGAACTGTGTCAAGGCTGTTAGATAAAGTTCGAAGATAGATACAATTTGCTGTGGATTTGTTATATTTAAACCGATAAATCGAAATTTTATGGTCACTTATTTTGATGCATGTGAGATTCTTGAAATGCTGTCTGAAGCATCTGTAAAGGTGTTTCTGGACGGCGGTTGGGGTGTCGATGCACTTATAGGCAGAGAAACAAGAATACATAACGACATCGATCTGTTCGTAGAGAAGAAAGACTATGGTAAGGCCATATCCGTGATTACCTGGAAGGGATACAGAGAAGTTGTAATGGACTATACGACCGATAGCCATACTGTCTGGAAAGATGACAACGGAAGAATAATCGATCTGCATTGTTTCGAATATGTCGAAGATGGAATTCTATATGACGGATACACTTTCCCAAGCGAAACTTTCTCAGGTAAAGGAAATATCGGGAATATTGAGGTAACATGCATAAACCCGGAGGCACAGGTACAGTTCCATCTTGGATATGAATACGATGAAAATGATGTCCACGACGTCCTGTTATTATGCAGAACTTTCAATCTTGAGATACCGGAGCAATATAAAACTCACATCTGATTCAATATGCTATGATTACTGATAGTTATGATATTGAAACTGAACCAATGATCAATCTGTTTGATTTCCACGGCAGACGTGGAGATTTTGCAGATATATGCCTGATAATATTCTCGAAGGAGATTCATCGGCATTTACTTGATTCCTACGAATCTGAAATTATTGCAACTATGCCGGCTTGCAATGGCGATACGCATATCTATAAAACAACTTATAAAGGAGTTACGATAACTTTCTACCTGTCAGGAATAGGTTCAGCAGTAGCATCCTCTCAATGTCATCTTGCAAGCTGGCTAACTGGAGCATCAAAGTTCATTATGTTCGGTTCCTGTGGCAGTCTTGACCGTACAACCACACAAGGTAGATTTATCATACCGACACAAAGTTACAGAGGGGACGGGTGTTCATATTATTTTGCAGCACCAGCCGACTATATTGATATAGCCGCAAGCAAGGAACTTTCCATAATTTTCGACAAATTATCTGTACCATATATTACAGGTAAAATATGGACGACAGATTCGATGATCAGAGAAACAAAAGGACTTGTATGCAAACGTATGGAAGAAGGGTGCATCGCTGTAGAAATGGAATTGGCTGGAGTTCAATCTGTGTGCGACTTCTACAATTTGAAGTTGTATGCTTTTTTTGAAGCAGGTGACATTTTGGATACAAATGGATATGAAGCCAAAGGCTTGAACAATGCCAACCATAGTTTAAACAAACTTTATATCGCTTTAGAAACGGCAACCTACATCTGAAGTATATGAGAATTGTAAATTCCTGTTTATCTAACAGCCTTGACACAGTTCAGCTGACGCCCCCGAAGACTCCCCAAATCTGAGGAGTCTTCTTTTATACTGAAACGATTTACCATTCACCATTATCGTCATAACTGGGATGCTCAAATCCATCGGTCTTAACGTCTCCAGTTGAAACATCTTCTTAAATGTCTTCTTGTACTTTTCGGTGTGTACCGCACACCTTTTTCCCCTCTTCCTCCGATGTCGTCTCCGGCGGCTGCCACAGTCCGGTTACCGCTCCGGTTTCACGGCCATTCTTCCTGAAATATCCCTTTGTTTTACAGTGATACACCCTTTTTCTTTAGTCGGTCAAGGCAGGCTCGTTCTTGCGGCTTCGTCTGTCGGCCGATGTATGTTTCTTCACCATGTCCGAGCGGCACGGCTGCTTTCGGAAGAACACTTGCCATAAATTCCAAAACCGGAAGTGCATCATACCGTAACCAATACGAATGAAAAACTTTTTCAGATGAATTTCCGGCGAAGTCAAATCATATTTCCTTGTGCAAATTTATGGAACAGCTTCCACTTTTTTCCGAAAGTGTCAGTGGCCGATTCGCAAATACCGTCCTTGCCTATTAATTCCAGAATCTTCCTTTTTCTGCACGCACAAAAAGCGTATTCATGGATTAATTATTTGCTGCCATCTTACCCAATAAAAAATATAAGAATCTTCCTTTTTCTGTTATACACAAAAAGCGTATTCGTACATTTTTTCATGGTTACCACTTAGTCTGTTCCAAGGTAATTGCACCGTAAAATTGATTAATTAACTTCTAAAATTCATACATTATGAAAAAGATTGAAAATTCCTTCGTAGTATCAGGTTACGTTTCCAATGACGCACAGATCCGCAGTTTTGAAACAGCAAGTGTAGCACGTTTTTCGATAGCCGTAAGCCGCTCAGAGAAGAAAGGTGAAGAAACGGTCTATACATCAGCCTTCCTGCCAGTCGAAGCCTGGCGTAAGAACGAGGCAGCCGATTCATTTGACAGAATCAAGAAGGGTGAACTGCTCACTGTAAAGGGATATTTCAAACCGGAAGAGTGGACCGAGAGTGAAACCAACAAGAAGCGTAACCGCATAGTCATGGTAGCCGTCGAGTTTTATCCGACACCTGAAAAGGAGGAAGAGGAGAAACCGGCTCCATCAGAGAAGAAGCCGAAAAGGACGAAGAAGACAGAATCCAAATAGAAAGGTGGCTCCGGCCACCCTTTTTTTATGCCCTTTCGAGGATTATTCTTGCGTACACGCAGTTCTCATACTCCCACCACCCTGCTAAGGTATGTCCGGTTGCCTTTGCTCTATGGTGACTATTGCATGGACACCTCCGGACAGAGGCAGCGGCCATCCGTTCCGCTGCATGGCCAAAGACTTCGTTTCCGACCATGCACTCCACTCATTTCTCACCCATACACACCCAGCCGGCATCTTGGGGCACAACGGCTTTGCTGATGTGCTCCGTATGCTGTCCGGGTGTGATACCATAAGGTAAGGCAGAGCCTTTCAGGTTGTTCTTGCGTACACGCAGTTCTCTTACTCCCACCACCCCATTAAGGTACCGTCTGTATTCTTGCCCTGTCTGGCACTTATCACTCTGCTCTCAAGCTCACAGACTGCTAAGAGCCGGTCAAGAAAGGCACCCATATCCCGGCACGTACCATGTCCGATACGGAGCTAAGGCATTTGCCTTAACAACCTTAATCTTTCACATGCTCCACGTACCGGTCTGATATGAGTGCCTGCTACAGCCGCATTGTTCACCCGATGATGAAGTACCTGAAGGTACTTCTTATTCCCGGCACCCTGTACCGTTTGCTGTGGATGTTCTTTTCAGTTTCATTCTTTTTCTTCTTCCATTCCTTTCCAGTGTCTTTCCGAAAGCATCCTGCTTCCCTCGTTTTTGCTGCCCATACCCTATCTGAGAGCCTTTGTTTTTTGACGGCAAATTTATAAGGGTTAGTGGAAATGAAAGAGTTCCGGCTATGAGCCTTTGCCCTGAAAAAAATAACGATGACGGCTTATCGCTGTCCCAACATTTTTTTCGTTCAAAACTTTTCTAATTCCACTTTTCCTGAAAAGACAATGCCGTAAAAAAAAGGCTCAAACTCAGATGGGGAATGATTCTCAATCTAAAAAAAAAGTCAGCGGATGCGAAAGACACAGGAAAGGAAATCTTTCAAAAAAAGGTCTAAAGCTCGCTGAAGAATAATTCGATGTTTAACCAACTAATTCAGAGCGATATGATAAAGATTTCAGAAGAACTCCTGGCGAAGTTTAACGCCAATCCTTTGTATTCAAAAGACGGACAAGGTATAAATGCAGAGGTTATTGCAAAGTTTTACGTTCCTTTTACTGAAGCCTGCTGGCTTATAACCGAAGCAAGTCAGGAAGGTGATGACTGGCTGATGTTTGGCTATTGTCACATTTTTGAGTGGGAATTTGGCTATGTCAGTCTATCCGAGATTATGGAGCTGAACATAAAAGGAATAACAGCTCAGATAGATAACACTCTGCCAAGAGGCTGCACTATTAAGGACTGTCTTAAGAAGATACCATTTGCAGAGCATTAAGCTCTGCAAACTTCAACAGGAACAAACAAAACATCCATTATAACCACAATAAATATTTACAGCTATGCCAAATTGGAACACTACAGATTATACACTTTATGGTAACAAGGATAATATAAAGAGACTATATACAGACTTGAAGAATACTGTTGATATTGACAGAACAAAGGAAAGCAAACCTTTTACATTCTTAGGTAACTCTTATTGGCTCGGTTACATTAAAAAACACCTTTTGCCAGAGGTTGAAGAAGAATTGCCAGCCCGAGGAGAAATTTCTTACATAGAAGAAGATATTAAAGATTATGGTGACGATATGGCTTCCTTAAAGTTGACTACTGAAACGGCTTGGGTTGCCTGTTCAGAACTGATGGACAAGATAGCAGAAAAATATGGCCTTCAGCTTTTCTACTATTCGGAAGAGCCTGGTTGTGGAATCTTTGAAACTAATGATACAGAAGGTCTGTTTTACTCATTCCGTTATATGGTTGACAGTGAAAAGGAAGGAATAGAATATTACGATTCATGGGATGAAGTTGTTTCAGTAATAAAAAGTATAACCGGCATCACTCTTGATAACATATCAGAAGCAGAAGACAAACTTTCTGACTTTAATGACGATGACACTTTCTTGATTATAAATGAAATATCAGTAGCTTAATCTGCTTGGGGCTAACAACCCCAAGTTTAACTTGAAATCTTATGACTTACGAAACCAATTGTACTGAAATAAACATAGAAAAGTGGAAACAGCTTATGCGCTATGCACGACCTTGTTCGTACAGGTTGCTGGTAAAGCGAATCCAAAAAGAAATACCTTCATTGTATCAATCTCTTGCTTTGGAGTTCCCGAATCCTTATGCATCGCAGTGTAGAAGTACCCCTACTCATTATGTTCTGGTACATTCTGCTATAGAGTATTTTATTCGTAAATAAATCGAGTCCCCTTCGAGGGGACTTTTGTTTCCCAACCTATCTAAGGAATAGGCTGTAAACCGTATGTTTCCTTCCTTTGGCTAAACTGTGTTTAGTCCGGAGGAATAAAACATCCGACTTGCAAATTCAGCACCTCACACCGTATGAACCTTCCCGGTGGCTCAGGATCATCCGGCGGGATCTGCTGTCCGGCAATTTGCAGCAGCCCGGTTTCTACCCGCCCTGGAAAGAACCCGTCACCTGAAGGTGCCGGGTGAAAGCGGAGTCTCGAAAGGGCATCTTTTCTGTGTGGCTGAAGCCTTCCGTTTTTAAATGTCTTCTTGTACTTTTCGGTGTGTACCGCACACCTTTTTCCCCTCTTCCTCCGATGTCGTCTCCGGCGGCTGCCACAGTCCGGTTACCGCTTCGGTTTCACGGCCATTCTTCCTGAAATATCCCTTTTTTTACAGTGATACACCCTTTTTCTTAAGTCGGTCAAGGCAGGCTCGTTCTTACGGCTTCGTCTGTCGTCCGATGTATGTTTCTTCACCATGTCCGATTGGCACGGCTGCTTTCGGAAGAACACTTGCCATAAATTCCAAAACCGGAAGTGCATCATACCGTAACCAATACGAATGAAAAACTTTTTCAGATGAATTTCCGGCGAAGTCAAATCATATTTCCTTGTGCAAATTTATGGAACAGCTTCCACTTTTTTCCGAAAGTGTCAGTGGCCGATTCGCAAATACCGTCCTTGCCTATTAATTCCAGAATCTTCCTTTTTCTGCACGCACAAAAAGCGTATTCATGGATTAATTATTTGCTGCCATCTTACCCAATAAAAAATATAAGAATCTTCCTTTTTCTGTTATACATAAAAAGCGTATTCGTACATTTTTTCATGGTTACCACTTAGTCTGTTCCAAGATAATTGCACCGTAAAATTGATTAATTAACTTCTAAAATTCATACATTATGAAAAAGATTGAAAATTCCTTCGTAGTATCAGGTTACGTTTCCAATGACGCACAGATCCGCAGTTTTGAAACAGCAAGTGTAGCACGTTTTTCGATAGCCGTAAGCCGCTCAGAGAAGAAAGGTGAAGAAACGGTCTATACATCAGCCTTCCTGCCAGTCGAAGCCTGGCGTAAGAACGAGGTAGCCGATTCATTTGACAGAATCAAGAAGGGTGAACTGCTCACAGTAAAGGGATATTTCAAACCGGAAGAGTGGACCGAGAGTGAAACCAACAAGAAGCGTAACCGCATAGTCATGGTAGCCGTCGAGTTTTATCCGACACCTGAAAAGGAGGAAGAGGAGAAACCGGCTCCATCAGAGAAGAAGCCGAAAAGGACGAAGAAGAC
>NZ_JAPZVM010000019.1:0-16437 GCF_027529745.1 Phocaeicola acetigenes | reverse complement strand
AAAAACGGAAGGCTTCAGCCACACAGAAAAGATGCCCTTTCGAGACACCGCTTTCACCCGGCACCTTCAGGTGACGGGTTCTTTCCAGGGCGGGTAGAAACCGGGCTGCTGCAAATTGCCGGAAAGCAGATCCCGCCGGATGATCCTGAGCCACCGGGAAGGTTCATACGGTGTGAGGTGCTGAATTTGCGAGCCGGATGTTTTATTCCTCCGGACTAAACATAGTTTGGCCAAAGGAAGGAAACATACGGTTTACAGCGTATTCCTTAGATAGGGTGGGAAGGAAAGAACTCACGTTCATTTACAAGCGATTATGACTTTCAGTTATGTAATAACGTAAGAAAGTAATTACGTTACAATGTAACATAATTACTTTTCATATCATATATAGACATCAGTCCGTCACTTATCCGCACATGCGTTTTGCGATTAGAGGAATATTCTTGTTCATCACCTTCAGAATTTCATCATGAAACTCAGAGTTCTTATTATACCGTCCTCTGCATTGAACCACTTTCATTGTCTCCAAAGAGACCTCTATTGTTTCCGTTTTCACTCCGTCCACCATAGCTGAAAAGATAAGTGAATTGTCATCATTGAAATATTCATTTGAAAAGACGCAATGATGCAAGACTTCTCCTTCCTCTACAAATTCTTGAACACTTTCAAGAACACGTATCCGAATATCACCTTCATCGAAAACAAGACCGAAGAATTTTGCTTTTGCTTCCTGATAATGTTTTTCTTGCAGAACAGCTTTCCGTTTCTTTTCCCTTAGCTGTTCTTTTTCATACTCCTCTTGTTTCTTCCGGCTCAATCTGTCATGTTCCCTGTTCAGATTGGAAGGACAAACATAATGAGGGTTTGAAATATCCTTATTGAAGTGTTGCAACAATCTAATATAGTCCAGCCATAAACCAATATCGGAAAAGTTATACTTATGCCGGATGCCGGTCTTAATGGCTTTCCAAATATCATCCGATATATTATTCTTATGAGCAAAGTATTTGAAAAGAGAAATCTGTCCACATTTCAGAAGAGTTTCTTTTCTGTTGTCAGAAAGTATAGCCTTGAATACAGTGTAATGAGACAAATCGAAGGTATCTCCACAATAGCCGTTTCTTATTATCGTGTCGGATAATTGGATTTTAGGATAGATATACATCGCATCTATATCATAATAGAAACTTTCAGCACAACTTCTCAATTCAAGTTCACTATTAAAGTTCCAACTATCATAGTAATAGTTGCTCATACTTCTTTTCAGGGCAATAGTATGGGTAACACCTTTTGGGGTTAGCCATCGCTGAACAACTTCTTTAATTGAATATTGAGCAGCCTTACCCACTCTGAAATCTGCGAAAACTATGAAGTGACGTAATATCTGATATTCCTTTATTGAAATGATGATAGTAAAATACACCTTAAAAGAATAGGTTCTCTTTCTGTCAGTACTTACCTTAAGTTTTCTTCCGCAATGAGGGCATGTTACATAAACCGGAATAGTGGAATGTGTGTCTTTCCATGTATGCGCACAATCGCAACAGGTATAGATACCTTTCGCCGTTCTCTTGGCGAAAGGTTCAATACAATGTCTGTAAGCATACTGCATCTGTCTGTTTGTGATAGGTTTCAATTTCCTTGAAAGTGAAACTATCTCTCTTTGAATTTTATTGGTAGGTTTCATATCAGAAATCGAATAATGTAGGTGCGACAATAGTTTGAGTTTGGGCAGGTTTAGCTTTTTTCCGGTTCTTCATCTTCTGAATTTCTTCATCCTGATACTGACGGATAGCGTTCTGCCTGGCTTCTGCCTTTTCTTCTTCAGTCAATTCTATGTGATGATTAACTACAACCTTACATTGTATCTCCTTGCCTATGTCGATGTTATCTTCATCAAAAAAATGAATACACTGACCATAAATCTCATCATCAGAAAAACCGGAGCAACCTGTACTTTGTACCCAATTAAGTACATAAGTCACGCAATCATCGATATTTTTGTGAGGCTTGTGATAGCTTTGGGCAAAGAGTTCGTCACTCGCTGCCTTATTATCCAAAAAAGCCTTGATAGTCTGTTTGAAGTGTTCTGTACCTTTCATAATTATTCGGATTTAAGTTCTTTGTAACTGATTTTTACCAATAAAAATGCACCATAACAGATGATGAAAAGAAGTACCGATACCACCATACTGGGATTAGCATGTATAAAAACTGCACTTAGGAACATAGCCACTGCACAAATAGCCATGATGACTGAAAGGATAAACTGAACTGCTGCCATATCGCTCTGAATTAGTTGGTTAAACATCGAATTATTCTTCAGCGAGCTTTAGACCTTTTTTTGAAAGATTTCCTTTCCTGTGTCTTTCGCATCCGCTGACTTTTTTTTTAGATTGAGAATCATTCCCCATCTGAGTTTGAGCCTTTTTTTTACGGCATTGTCTTTTCAGGAAAAGTGGAATTAGAAAAGTTTTGAACGAAAAAAATGTTGGGACAGCGATAAGCCGTCATCGTTATTTTTTTCAGGGCAAAGGCTCATAGCCGGAACTCTTTCATTTCCACTAACCCTTATAAATTTGCCGTCAAAAAACAAAGGCTCTCAGATAGGGTATGGGCAGCAAAAACGAGGGAAGCAGGATGCTTTCGGAAAGACACTGGAAAGGAATGGAAGAAGAAAAAGAATGAAACTGAAAAGAACATCCACAGCAAACGGTACAGGGTGCCGGGAATAAGAAGTACCTTCAGGTACTTCATCATCGGGTGAACAATGCGGCTGTAGCAGGCACTCATATCAGACCGGTACGTGGAGCATGTGAAAGATTAAGGTTGTTAAGGCAAATGCCTTAGCTCCGTATCGGACATGGTACGTGCCGGGATATGGGTGCCTTTCTTGACCGGCTCTTAGCAGTCTGTGAGCCTGAGAGCAGAGTGATAAGTGCCAGACAGGGCAAGAATACAGACGGTACCTTAATGGGGTGGTGGGAGTAAGAGAACTGCGTGTACGCAAGAACAACCTGAAAGGCTCTGCCTTACCTTATGGTATCACACCCGGACAGCATACGGAGCACATCAGCAAAGCCGTTGTGCCCCAAGATGCCTGCTGGGTGTGTATGGGTGAGAAATGAGTGGAGTGCATGGTCGGAAACGAAGTCTTTGGCCATGCAGCGGAACGGATGTCCGCTGCCTCTGTCCGAAGGTGACCATGAAATAGTCACCATAGAACAAAGGCAACCGGACATACCTTAGCAGGGTGGTGGGAGTATGAGAACCGCGTTAGGGATAGGAGAATAAAGCCCACAGCAAGGCGAGGACTTGACGCGGATAGCCCGGCAGTTTACTGAAACGCCCAATAAACAGTACAAAATATCACGACAGAATCCTTCATCATCAGGAAGGAAATCCGAGCAAAGTACGAAGTATGAAATTCAGGAATCATACAAGCAAAAAATCAAACTCACTTAAAAGCAGCATAACACATTGTCATTCAAGCAATTCTTCCGAAAGTACCATTTTTATCTGTTAATTAACTCTATAGCCTATGAAATATGACATCAGGAAACGAGGTCTCTCATGCATAATTTATAAATTTGAAAGAAAAAGGGATTATGGCAAGAATAGGATATATAGTGACAGAACTACCAGAACAGCGCATCGAGGAAGACGAACAAAGGATTCAGAAAGAGAACTGCGACTTCATCTACAGGGAGCGGTACAACGTAGAGGGGAAAACTAAAGAGCTGAAGAAACTTATAGACAATCTGAACGACAGGGATGAAGTTATCTTCTTATCAATGGCAAATGCCTTTAAAGGAGTAAGACAGCTTTGTTTATTCCTCAATATCAGTAGAATTAAAAATCTCAGAATTATATTCTTAAGGGACAGGATAGACAGTTACGGAGAGAAATATGAGAGTTCCACCGAAAATCTGCTGCACGCCATATCGACACTGACAGAAGATTCATACGCAATCAGGAAGATAAGGAAACTTTCGGAAAAAAGAGAAAGGAGCAGAAGCCAAGCCAGGCAGCTTCGCAACGAGAAATGCGTGGAGCTGTACAAAGCGGGCGTTCCGACAGATGAGATAAAAAAGCAGGTTGGTTTCAGAAGCAAAAGCTCAGTATTCAGGATTCTCAGAGCCAGTGGGGTGAAGACTGACAGGAGAAGGGATGGTGAGGAATAAAATTCAGCTATCTACTTTTATTAGAGAGTAAACATTTTCAAAAAGCATAAGCAGTTTCTTCTCAAAATCATCGGTAGGATGGAATGAGGAATAAAAAAGTAGTCCGCTGTATGAATTATAGAACATGTCAGAGACTAAAAGAAGATTCATATTGTTTTTAATTTCTCCGTTTTTCTCTGCTATAAGAAGAACATTCTTTATAAGTTCTTTTTCTCTGGCTTCTAGAGAAAGGTATTTTTCATAGAAAGAAGGATGATATCTTTGAGAATTAAGAATAAAAAAAGAAAAGGCACGTGCTGTTTCATCAACAGGAAGCTGAAGGAAATCCTGAATACGACAAAAACGCTTGTGCAAGAAACTTGCATAACTCATTAGAAAGTCATGAAGAGCAAATTTATCAGAGCCAGAAGTCTTAATCATAATATCATCTTCAACTTTAATCAGGTCAAGAAAAAAAGTATCTACAACCAACCGGAAAAGTTCAATTTTATTAGGCGCATAATGATATAAGCCACCCTTGGAAATATTTGTAGCTTTTATCATGTCGTCATAAGAAACATCTTCATAATGACGAGTAAGGAATAATTTGAAAATGGTTTTAAGTATTTCTTTTCTATTCTGCTTCATAAAGATAAGATATTATAGAAGTAAAGATATAAAAAACAAGGGAAATAATAATTTTAAAAAACAAGAAACATATAAAGAATGGTTATTAGCAAGTAAAGGCTCTCGTCAGGAGCCTTTTATGATTACCACACAATCCTCGACTTCGGTGGGAAGACCGAAAAGAGGGTATCGTGTGAAATAGGGTTGCGCTTCTTCATCAGGAGGAGTACAGACAAGTTCCGCACCGATACTTTTCAGCGTTTCATCAATCATCCTGACTTCTTCATCTGTCAGACCGGTCATGTCGCCGTTGAA
The DNA here is from genome assembly GCF_027529745.1 of Phocaeicola acetigenes. Classification (NCBI taxonomy): domain Bacteria; kingdom Pseudomonadati; phylum Bacteroidota; class Bacteroidia; order Bacteroidales; family Bacteroidaceae; genus Phocaeicola; species Phocaeicola acetigenes. The sequence continues at coordinate 11,332 of NZ_JAPZVM010000019.1, read as the reverse complement.
GATATAACCGAAAGCCCATGTCGGGATTTTCTCTATGCTCTGTTTCATGGTATATGGGTTTTAGATTTGAACTATCTTGTTTATTCTGCCGTGAAGGAAGTTTCTCAATGCTGTCTTGTCGATTGACTTGTATTCGTACCAACAGCCGTACTGATTGACGAGAAATGTCTTCAGGATGTCAGAGAAATCAAATCTCCAGCCTCTCACCGGGATTCCGCTTTTGAAGTAGGTGTTATGGTTCACCTGGTATGAAATCCAGTTCTTTTCCTCACGGCTGAGTTTTTCCTTATTGTTCACTTTCTGACGAAGGATGTAGGCTTTTGCGTCCTTAAGAGTGTCAAGTGCGGGCACTTCCCACAATGCGAATTTTGTTGCTATTGCTGCCATAGTCGTTTGAATTTATGAGTTAATGAATTTATGCGGATCTGAGAGCGAGGGAGTTGAAGTTTCAACCATCTGCCGTATCATTTCCGACATTTTTTTATGCGTCTTCCGGTCGCATCGGTCGTTTCGTTTCGGTGCCTGGTTTGAAGGGCATAGCAGAAGCAAGGTTTTGAGAGAAAATACCTCGCCTCCGGCAGGGAAGATTTTCACTCAAACCGACAGGCCTAACCTTGATGAAGCGGAACAGCCCGATATACCTTTGCACCGCAGAACGGAATGGCCAACTGGTGCGGACGGGGCCGGATGGTGGAGGTTAATGAAGTGAAGGCAGAGAATTTACCTGAATAGTAATTTCTTTTCTGATGATAAAGCAAAAGACAATAATATAACTTATCTCTTTAGTAGATATGAATTATTGAAAGACAGCATACTAAGCTTATAGATTTAGAATAAAATGGCTATATTTGTTATCGAATATGACTTGTGGTGTATTTGATAAAGACAGTTTCATTGACTTAAATATGGAGGAATAAAAATGAACGGGACGATTGATTTTTTAAAGCAGCATGAAAGCAAAACGCCTTCAAGATACCAGGAAAATGCGGAATGGAGACGTGAAAACCGTGAATGGCTTAAATGGTCTCGTGACGTTGCCTTGTCACTAATTGATTACATGGAGACAAATGGAATCAACCGTAACGGGCTGGCAGAACGTCTCGGTGTTACGCCACAATATGTAAGCAAGATATTGTCCGGCAAGGTAAATTTCTCATTTAAAAGTATTGCTGAGATAGAGAACAAACTATCCATCAAACTCATAAGAATTATGGAGCCGGCATAAATGACGGCAATAAAATAAGGGAAGAACAACATGGATAAAGTCTGTTCTTCCCTTATTGTTTTTGATTTTGTTACAAAATCAAAAATTGAAGTATTTCTTTATGTGGCGGAGGAATGGGGTAGGTTCCTTATCGATAGAGTAGGGGTTTCCCCATTTTGATATTCCGGACACGGATTCTGCGTATGTGATGTGCAGGCGTTTCTTTGCCCTGGTCATGGCCACATAGAAAAGTCTTGCGGATTCTCTGATTTCTTCCGGAGTCTTCTTGTCAAAGAACGGATAGATACCATCCGTTGCCTCGAAGATGATCACGTTCTCAAACTCCAGGCCTTTTGCCTTGTGGACTGTAGAGACGAACACCTTTTCTGTTATACATGAGCTGTCACACAGGTCAGCCTCTCGATAGGTAGTTATATCAAGAAGGTGGGCTGAAAGCTGCTCCTTCAGGCTCGGTGTCTTCTCCGGAAAGATTACATCATTACGGAGGAAGCTGAAGATGTACTGCATCTTCGGGTTCGCTGTTATCCACTCCTTCTGTATGAATGTGCCGTACAGTTGCTCCAGCTCGTCAACAAGCAGAGGAGTTTCAAACGACCTCTGGTAGAGACGGCTGAGTGTACCATGATAGATGTCGGCATAGGCTCTGCGGAACAGCTCGGCCACGGCAGAGTTGTTCTGAAGGCAGTCGATGTGCTGCTGCATGTTAGCAGCAAAGATACCCAGGAAGTGGTCAAGCACTGACAAGGTAGCGATGACGTCATCATCGGCCAGATGGGAGTTTTCCCCTTCGAGACCGAAGACCTCCAGCAGGGATTTGAGCTTGTAGGACTTCAGGCGTGGGGCCATGATACGTGCCACCCTGAGAGTATCGAAATACAGAGGATGAACGGTAAAGAAAGAGAAATCACCGCAATCCCTACGGAGATTGTAGTCAAGAATATAACAGTCATATTCCACGTTCTGACCGATAAGGGTACAGTCACCCACGAAATCCATAAACGCACACAGACCGGTCTTACGGTCAACCTTTTCCGCACGTTCATATTCCTGAAGAAGAGGGTTTATAATGCCTCCGAGCATGGCCGGTATCTGCTTGTCTGTGTGAAGGATGATGTTGAAGCGGTCGGTAATCTTCCCGGCATTCACCTTGATGGCCGCAATCTGTACGATGTCATCCTCAAAGACATTCAAGCCGGTAGTTTCCGTATCAAAGATAACATATTCGCCCTGACAGCACCTGTACAGCTCCAGCATGTATGAGCTGCGCGTGTAGTTGAGAAAATCAGACGGCAGCAGGTAGTTATCACGGAGATATTTCACGAAGCGGCGTGCCTCGGAATCTTCATTGAAAATACCTGTCCCGGTCAGGATCTTTGACCATGCCATCATGTTTGAATCCAAGTACACCACCTGCAGATGGGCGAAAAGCAGCTGTGCCTGACGGGTAGTGAAAAGGTCTGTTCCGGAAATCTTGAAGTGGGGGATATTGCGGTCGGAGAGTACACTGGATATCTGGTCGGCATCCTTGTTCCAGGGCACAAGAACAGCCACCCTTTCAGCAGGATACAAGGTACAGAAATTACCAACACTTTCAGCCACAAGCCTTACTTCAGCGTCCTTTTCGGGAGCGGACAAGATGCAGAGAGAATCCTGTCCGGCTTCAGTAAGATTGATAGTCTTGGGCAGGAAATGAGGGTCAACATCAAGCTCCATGTTGGCGTATGTGTTGAAGACATCCAAGAGATATTTAGGTGAACGGTAGTTGAAATAGAGGCGGTGCATATTCTCACCACAGCGTTCACGCAACCATTCAAGCGTTGCGAGCTTTGCGCCTATGAATGAGAAGATTGCCTGCTGCTCGTCTCCGAGATAAAGAGTCACGTTTTCCTTAGAATGGTCAGTAAACAGGTCGATGATTCCGAACTGGAAAGGGGAGAGGTCCTGAACCTCGTCAATCTGAATCCAGGAATATTTCTTCAGCCTGTCCTGATGCTGAGAAGCGTGGATATAGGTCAGGATAAGCAGGTCATCAAAGTCAACCAGATTCCTTTCTTCCTTGTACTGTTGGTATTTTCTTGCAAACTTGAACTGCTGGAGGCAGTCATCCAAGTACTTTGACGGCTGACCAGAAGTATCTACTTTCGGAAAAACAGTACCAGTATAGAGTCCGGCAAAGTTCTCCATCGTGTAATCTAGGGACACCAGCTTGAACAGCGTCTTATAATCAAACGTGCGGAACAGGTCGGTGTGCATCAGGAACTCTTTAGGGCATCCGCTGGCAATCATATATCCAAGGTGCTGCAACTTGATGGCATTGGTAAGAACACGATTGTAGCCATTGCCGGCATAGGAACCTTCTTTCCAGCCGAAAATGGAAGCCATAATAGACAAAGATTCCTGCTCGTCAATGACGGTGGTATCACGTGCCACCACGTTGTTGTCAAAGAGGTAATGCGAACAGAAGCGGTGTACGTTTCCGACAAACAGACTCATTTCTCCTGAAGCCTGAAGCCTTTCGAGTATTCTGGAGCGCATACCTCTGGCCGCCCTGTTAGTGAAGGTCAGGCAGAGCATGTCATCCAGCGACACACCGCATGAGAGGGCACGAACCACCCTTTCGGCAAGGATATCCGTCTTGCCGCATCCCGGAGGAGCCAGAACCAGGTGATAACCGCTGTCGAGGGTAATCACTTTTTTCTGGAACTCGTCATTCTCATACTTCCTGTCGAAAGTATATGCCGGGTATTCGTAGAGAGGGTAGCTGCCTGGAGTAGGGATGCTACCATCTTGGGTATTGGGTGTGTCGGTGGGTTTCATTATATATTTTCTTACAGTTTGTCAGTTATAAGACCGGGATCTATCTCCAACTTCGAGAAAGCGAACAATTTCTTGCCAAGATCCTTCAAAGAAGCTCCTATATGGTAAACCTCTTTATCGTCAACTATCAGGAAACGGTCATGACTATTCCGGTAGGTTCTGATATTGATGGGTGGGTACTGATCATTATGCTTGTCAAGGTCAAGCTGAAGCTGTGCCGTAATCTTCTGTGTATAGATAGTGGCCGACACACCCGGATTGCGTTTGCTCAGCATAAGCAATACAGATTCATCGACATAGTTGTCTATCAAAAGAAGGGATTTTCTGGCGGTTTTGATAAGATCCGTTGCAAACTTGTAGGCATCGAATATCTGTCCGTCAAAGAAGATACCTTCCACTGGCGGCAGTGAGGTACGGACAAAGAAGTCTATCTTTTCCGAATGTAAGGCGACAGTTTTTTCAAGTTGTTCAATACGTTGATTAATAGCATATCCTTTAAGCATATATTCTTTAAGAATGGTATTCGCCCACCTTCTAAAGTCAACACCTCTTCTTGATTTTACTCGAAAACCAACAGATATAACCATATCAAGATTATAATGTTCAGTCTGATAAACTTTACCATCAGCAGCAGTTGTCGCAAATTTTGCGACAACTGGAACATTATCCAGTTCTTCTTTAAGAGCATTATTAATATGCTTACCAATTGTCTTTACATCACGGTCAAATAGTTCAGCAAGTTGTGAACGATTCAACCATACATTATCTCCATCTAACCTAACTTCTAGTCTAAGAGAATCATTAGGCTGATATAGTATTATTTCTCCTTGTTCCATTTTGTTTGGAATTTATACAGAATATTATTCAACAAAGAAATCACAATCATAAACATCTGTACCGGAAGGGAACTCCACCCTTACGCAGTAATTGCCGCAAACTATATATTTTTCTGATACGATAGTTCCGGTTTCTCCAGTATTCGGGTCTGTAACCTGGTAGCCTGGTACCATCTTGGCAAGTTCGGCTTTCATCTTATCTGAGGTAAAAACAGTTATATTACATCCACAATGTTCATAATAGACAAGGCCCATATCCATAGATTGTGTAGCCTGCTCTACGATATCCATGATTTCCTGTTTACTGAGTATAGTTTCAGTTTCAAACTGCTGTACCTTTATATCGGGGAATTTCTTTATAAAATCTTCCTTTGTCATAATAAGTGTTCTATTAATTATGAATTAACGATTTGAAATTATTTATAATAGTGTACGTTTTGATTCTGTAACAGATTCAAAACTTAAGAATGTACCCGTCAGCATCTTTAAAAGCGTTGCAATGTTCTAGATAATTTCGTGTAGCATCAAAGTCATCACCCTGAATATTGGCGCTGAATTGTCTTACACGGGAAATAGCTCTTATAAGGACACTCGGATCATTTCTTCTTGTCAATCTGCGAAGGGCATTTAGATAATCCTCTCTGAATACAGTCGGAATAATAATCTTCGACTGGTCAGCGGCCACCAGTTCCGCATTCATCATAATTCTGGAAATACGGCCATTCCCGTCAGTAAAAGGATGTACCTCGCTAATCATAAATAGCATGAAGAGAGATTTGGCAAATGCATTATCCAATGCCTGATAATATTCAAAACCTTTTCTCAGTGTCCCTCTAACCAGCGTGCAATCCACAAAATGAGTATCACCGGCATGATTATTCTGCATCTTGAACATACCTGGATTCTTTTCAGGGCGAGCAGCCATCATCACCCGATGTCTGTCTTGAAGAATATCTATCAGTTCATCCGATGACGAAGGAACACGTCTCATTTCTCTGCGACTTGCCACGATGTGAAAAGTACCAAGTACGTCATGAGAATCTGCATTGCGAGCAGGCAGCGGCTGTCCGGTTTCTATAATCTGTCTCGCATCCTCTATTTCAAATTCCGTACCTTCAATATAATTGGAGAAATAGCTCTCGAAAAAAGCAAAATTCCGAAAGGCAGATGTTTCAACATTAGGTTCATCTATAGTTTCAAACGGTTGGTTATGCAATGCCTCAAACAGGACACCGAAGAGTTTGACACGCTCAGCATCAAACGGTTCACCGCTTGCTCTGGCCACGGCACCTGAAGAAGTCAATATAGATACTGGTCTTGTAAGTAACAACGCGCCTATGATAGAATTGAGAGTATTGAACTCCTCTTTCATACCAAGCTCCAACGAGCATTCTCTCGCCTTATCCCTGAAATCGTTCAGCCCTTTTTCTCCATTCACCTGAAGATGTTTTTCCAAGTAGTTTTCAATATATTCACGAGGTAAGCACTTAGACACACCACCACGTGAACGACTGGCCTGTAGATTCTCCAATGTTCTTCTTTCAGCACTTGATATATATAGATTCTCTATGAAGGGCATGTCACGTTCACCACCGCCATGTCCTTCCATCAAGTGAACCTTTAAACCCGGAAGTTTCACATTCTTCGTATATTCGTATGTAAGGTAAATATCTCCGGCTTCAGTAGGTTTTAACTCAAAAGCACTCCTATGACTGATTACAGCATGAGGGAAAAGGAAACCTAAAATGCGAAAAACATTGCGCTTGACTATATCCTCCAATGAATCCACCATATTGGGAGTATATATCTTAGATGTTATCTTACGGATACTGCCTTCATTTACCATTTTCTTCCTTTTGCTTTCACTCATATCTATACCAGCGAAAAGGATTTCCGAAATATTCAGTGCGATACTCATATTTTACAAATCAATATTTGCTACAAATATAGTAAATAAGAAGCTCTTTAAATACAAATTAGACCATTTTTAGTTTGATAAGAAGTGGCTTTTGACCATTTTTAGTCGGATAAGACGCAAAGGTCTTCTATGAGTGATTTGTGAATAATTATTTTCTGTTTGGTTGAATATCCTCTTCGGACAGATAGTTATAAATTGTCTGTTTTGCCTTGATGCCGGTTATCTCCATTATCTGCTGTACGGCTGTACCAGCCTTGTAGAGTTGGATGACAGCTTCCTTCTTCGGTTTTTTCATCTTAGTCCCTTCCTGTCTTCCGAACTTTACACCCCTCTTCTTGGCGGCCTCGATTCCGGCTTTGCAACCTTCAAGAATAAGATTGCGGTTATACTCGGCCAGTGATGCAAGTATCTGCATGGTAAACCTGCCGACAGCGGTAGAAGTATCAAGATTGTCCTGAAGGGAAACAAGTTTGATTCGCCGTTGCTCCAGTTTGGCACAAAGGTCAAGCATTTCCTTTACGGATCTGCCTAATCGGTCAAGTCGGTAAATGACAAGTGTGTCATCGGCACGAAGGTAATCTAAGCAAGCAGTCAGACCTTCACGCTTGAACTCTTTTCCGGAGATTTTGTCTGTGAAGATTCGGATGCAACCGGCATTGTTCAGTGCATCTATCTGAGAAGAGAGGTTCTGCTCCCTTGTACTTACTCTGGCATATCCAATTATTTCTCCCATAGTCTAAATTATACTTGATTTTTCAAAGTTATTAGATTTAGACTTAAAAAGCAAGAAAAAAGCCCTATATATATAATGTATAGGGCAAATTTATTTAGTCTATGGTAATCTATAGTTTATTTTAGTCCTTCAAAAGATAATTTAGTAAGAGTTGACGAATATGTTTGTCACAAATAAATCATAAATTTGTGACAATATCCGTTAAAATTTTGTTTTGTCACAAATAAATCATAAATTTGTGACAAATTCAATGTATGAGTATTATAACGCAAATAGAAGATAGAATAAAATCATTTGGAAGGGGAAGCATTTTTTACCCTGATGATTTTTTGGATTTGGGTACATCTGAAGCAATCAGGCAGTCATTGACGAGGTTATGTAAAGACGAAAAGATTGTCAGGGTAGCCCAAGGAATCTATTGCTATCCTCAAATTGATGAAGAACTTGGTCTTGGTATTATTATGCCTACCACAGATGAAATAGCCAGAAGTCTGGCAAAAAGAGACCACGCAAGGATTGTTCCGACAGGCTCTTACGCACAGCATGTTCTTGGTTTATCTACACAAATACCATTGAACTGTGTATATATGACTGATGGTTCAGCAAGACATTTGGAGTTATACAATGGAAGAAAGATAACTTTCAAAAGAACGACACCTAAGAATCTTTCTTTCACCAGTAAATTAGCCATGCTGATAACATTCGCCCTTAAATCTCTTGGCAAAATGAATATAGAACAGACCGTCATAAAAAGAATCCGGGAATTACTGAAAAATGAGCCAAAGAGTGAAGTTATGAAAGACTTAAGTTTAATGCCGGAATGGATAAGGAATATAGTAACGGAAGCTTATGAATAATTATTTTAGTCTAACAAAAGAACAGCAGCAAAAGGTATTACAGGCAGCAGAAAACAAGATAGGATTGCCTGGACAGGCCATAGAGAAAGATATATGGGTAACAACGATATTGCAAATAGTTTTCACCATGTCTTGTGCTGAACATTTAATATTCAAGGGAGGAACCTCAATATCAAAAGTTTGGAATCTGATAAAACGGTTTTCAGAAGACATTGACCTTGCCATTGATCCTGTTGTCTTTGAAATAACCGGAGATATAACAAAGAAGAAAATAAAGAAGCTCAGAAAAGCGTCATCTGTTTATGTAAGAGATACGTTCTATCCTGAGCTACAGCAAGCAATAGAGAATCATGGTCTGGCTGAGTTATGTTCTGTGGAAGTTGAACCTGATGGAGAGGGTGACGGTACTTATCCTGAGCCAAGAAAAGTATGGATTAAATATGACAGTGTTTATCCTTCAGAATTAGATTACCTTAAACCAGTTGTCATGCTTGAAATCAGTGCCCGTTCACTAATGGAACCATGCACTGTTACCAAAGTAAAGAGTATGGTAGAAAACAACTACCCGAATATTCAAACGACACTGGTAGATTCTGATATTACCACTGCCAATGCCGAAAAGACTTTTTTGGAGAAAGCTTTTCTAATACATGAAATGTTCTCTGTGGAAGGACATGGAAGGAAAGCAGACAGAAAATCAAGACATCTGTATGATTTGTCAGAAATGATGAAGCATGGTATAGATGACAAAGCTATAAAAAATGACGATTTATGGGAATCAATCAGGCGACACAGGGAAATATACACTTCTGTAAGTGGTATGGACTACACACCGGATATAAGAAAAAGAATAGTCCTCATACCACGAGAAGATATAATATCCTCGTGGGAAAAGGACTATACTGACATGAAGGATGATATGATATTCGGAGATAAGCCCACATTTGACGAACTTATTTATATGATGAAAACACTCCAAGAAAAGTTTAGAAACACTTAATTTCATACACCCTCTATGATAATGACATCCAATAAATTAAATCTATTGGATGTCATCCCATTATCACATTATAGGAACAGTTAGGATAGCCTATATAAAATGATGTTAAAACACTCGACTCCACTCCCCAAATGTAACCGTTTCATCATCAACATAAACTTCTAAAGAATCAGATGAGACATTGGCAGACACTATATATTCACCTTCGGATCTGTTAAATTCTCCAGTAACACCAATACTACTATAAATTTGATATAATATATCCTCTCCCCAAAAATCCAATTGCCCTATAACAACTATATTTGAACAACCAGAAAATAACTCTGTCAAATCATCTAAAACAACTTGAATATTTTCATAAGTTTTATCAATAAGTAAATGAGCTGCATTAATTTTCCGCTCAGCGTTAAGTCCAATAATAACTATACAACTTGTGATTGTTGTAGACACTACACGTTCATTGCCCTTTACACATTGCATTTCCCCAATCACACCAGTATGACTCTCTTTCAAAATAATCATAATACTATTAAGTTTCAAAGTTTAACAACATTTTCAACGGGAGCATCTCTTCTAATCATAACCCCATCCTCTATTACCGAACCAGGAGCACAATAACAATCTTTTATTTCAATCTGTATAACACCACCTCTATGCTCACCAAAACCAATTGCTTTCGCAAAATTTGTTGTGTATTCTACCAAAGTCGGTATTCTATCATTTGGTTCAGGCATATTAGGATTAGGTACACCTTCACCATAAGCTATATAGTCTGATACCTCTTTTTCTGTTGGAGGGGTGGTGTCAGGATTAGCTGGCGTATAACCACGAGCCGTACGATTTTTAAAGATATTTTCACGCTCAGCCTTAGACCTGCACCCCCTAAACAATTTTATTATGCTCATAACAATATTTGTTTAAATTATTATACCTACTCTTCCTTAGGCTTTTCGGATTCAGCCTATCGTTTGCCGTAAAGATGGAAAAACCGCCCGAATCAAAAAGTAATTGTTTTGTGAAAGGCGATAATTTCTTCTGAACAGAAATTTCGGATGATAATGCATATAATTAGAATAACGGGAGGAAATCAACAATAGATACGTTCGGAAAAAATAAATGCAGTTCAAAAAACGGGAAACCTACAACAAGAAATCATTTTTTAGCTTTAAAGCAGGAAGTATATCCGGATAACTTTCTTAGAAGACAAAGTATAAACAATTAAAATTAAGTATTATGACAGAAAAGGCAAACTTTGCAACTGGAGCAAATTTTAGTTTACTGAAAGTCAATTTCCAAGCGATGTATGAGAAGTCAGAGGATGGTTCAAAAGTATTACTCCTTCCCACCAAAACAGAAAACCCACCTAGTGTATCATTGGGTGAAATGGTGAACGAATTCAAAATAGGGTTTGGAATCGAAGGAGCTGATAAGGTCATTACAGATAAGGTCAATGCAGTCAAGAAGGAAGACAAGTCCATTAATATAAATGAAATTAAGTTCCAGCTTGCTGCAGCTTTCCTTTATATGGAAAAGCCTAAAGAGGAAAAAAAGGATACGCCACAAAATGAAGAGAGCAAGCCAAAGACCGAATATGCATTAGCCATAAATATAGATCTTAAAGATGCACTACCTGATTTCGGCTTCTTTAAGATTAACAATGTTTTCATTGCCGTATGGAATACCGAAAGAAAAGCGGTACTAAAGAATATCGGCGCCGGTGAAATCACTGAAATGCTGAAATTGCTGGATGCATAAGACACCATTCCTTTCAGGTTGGCTGAACTTAGGCAAACAGGAACAAACCTAAAATTCAGCCAACCTGATATTTTATTACTTTTAATATACGGATATTATGAGCGAAAAAATGAATGCGTGCATCATCGCAAACGGCAAGGTGATGAGTTTTCCTGCCATATTGGGCATAACACGTATCAAAGAAGAAACAA
>NZ_JAPZVM010000018.1:0-20756 GCF_027529745.1 Phocaeicola acetigenes | reverse complement strand
TGCCTTCTGGTGATGTCTTTGCCGCTGCCTCAGGATGTCTGTGACTCTCCAGTCTCCTTTTCTCTGCCGCCGCTGCCCCGTAGCGGGCCTTTCTCCGGTCCGGCACTGCCCCGTTCTTCTTCCTCATTTGTCATGTCTGACAGCTGAAGGATAATCTTCCCCTTTATGTAAAGAGGAAATCCTGAGTACGGCCTGCTTTATTCTTAAATCCCGTCTGATGCATGGTTTCCGGCAGCTGTAGGCAGAATCGTGTAGGAGCCCGGAAATCTCTGCGTGTTAGAATCATGGCTTGTCCGGACGTGGTGGCTATGTATATGCATCCTCTGCTTCTGAAGACTTGTTTCCTGGTTTTACGAGGCTGTCTTTTATGTTTTTGTCGTTTTATAAGCTATATACTAATTCGTGAATGAAAAAACTCGAGAATCGCTTGATATATCTTGTGGATTCTTAACCTCTTCTTTTCGTATATGTGTTTTTACTCTCCAATACTTTAGAATAAAAAAGGATTGATAAAAAGTGAACAGTGAGTTAATAAATAATCAGAAGGTAGAATTAGCTTACTTTGATAAAGGTTGATTACTCTCTTTTGAAACAATGGACTGAATCTTTTTACATATCAGAAATCTTTTTGTATTTTTGTAGCTCAGATACTTATTACCAAATACATGATTACAATAGAGCAACTTAAAGACGTGAAAGAGCGTACTGAAGCACTTTATCGCTACTTGGATATTGAAAATAAGAAAGTTCAAGTAGAAGAAGAGCAATTGCGTACGCAGGCGCCTGGTTTTTGGGATGATGCTAAGAAAGCAGAAGCTCAGATGAAGAAAGTAAAGGGCTTACAAGGCTGGATTGAAGGCTATAATGAAGTGAAGACATTATCGGACGAGCTGGAATTAGCTTTTGATTTTTATAAAGACGAATTGGTCACAGAGGAAGAGGTTGATGATGCTTATGCCAAAGCTATTCATGCTGTAGAAGAATTGGAACTGAAAAATATGCTTCGTTCTGAAGCTGACCAGATGGATTGTGTATTGAAGATTAACTCAGGAGCAGGTGGTACAGAAAGTCAGGATTGGTCTTCGATGCTAATGCGTATGTATATGCGCTGGGCTGAAAGTAATGGATATAAGCTTTCTGTTGCTAACTTGCAAGAAGGTGATGAAGCCGGTATCAAGACTGTTACCATGAATATCGAAGGAGCTTATGCTTACGGTTACTTGAAAGGCGAAAATGGTGTACACCGTTTGGTGCGTGTATCTCCTTATAATGCGCAGGGAAAGCGTATGACCTCTTTTGCTTCTGTCTTTGTAACCCCTTTGGTAGATGATTCAATTGAGGTTGTTGTAGAGCCTGCACGTTTATCATGGGATACATTCCGTAGTGGAGGAGCCGGAGGACAGAACGTAAATAAAGTAGAATCTGGAGTTCGTTTGCGTTATCAATATAAAGACCCTTATACTGGAGCAGAAGAAGAAATCCTGATTGAAAATACGGAAACACGAGATCAACCGAAGAACAAAGAAAATGCCATGCGTCAGTTGCGCTCTATTTTGTACGATAAAGAACTTCAACATCGAATGGAAGAGCAGGCTAAAGTGGAAGCTGGCAAGAAGAAAATTGAATGGGGATCTCAGATTCGAAGCTATGTGTTTGATGACAGACGCGTGAAAGACCATCGTACAAACTTCCAGACTTCAGATGTAAACGGAGTAATGGACGGAAAAATAGATGGTTTCATCAAGGCTTATTTGATGGAGTTCTCAGACAGTGAAGCATAAAATTTCTTTTTTATTGTTTTCTTTCAAAATATATTGTATTTTTGAGCTATTAGTTTCTTAAAAAATGCAATACTATGAATCAAAAGAATAGAAAACACGAAGAAAGAGAAAGAAGAGAAGCCGAAAAAGCCAATAAGCTGATTCGAAACTTGTGCATCGGATTAATTGTATTAGCTTTGATAACAATTATAGCTTATACGTGGTAATCCAATTTATATGAAGATATTGAGAGATAGTCTCCTGGATAAGTAAACATCCGGGAGACTATTTTGTTTATATAAAGTATAAAGCCGAATTTTTTATTTTAATATAAATAGAACGGACATGGCATTGGAGATAGAACGGAAATTTTTGGTATGTGATACCACTTACCGAGATTTAGCTTATGCGAAAAGCAGAATCAAACAAGGATACATTTGTAGTGCATCTGGTCGGACAGTCAGAGTTCGCATACGGGATGAAAAAGGCTTTCTGACGATAAAAGGAAAATCGGATGCCAGTGGAGTAAAGAGGTATGAATGGGAACGCGAGATTCCGCTGCAGGAAGCAGAAGAACTGATGCTTCTGTGTGAACCTGGAATTATTGATAAAACCCGCTATTTGGTAAAGAGCGGTCATCACACATTTGAGGTCGATGAATTCTATGGCGAGAACGAGGGCTTGGTAGTTGCAGAGGTTGAATTGGAGGAAGAAAATGAAATCTTTTTACGTCCATCTTTCTTAGGCGAAGAAGTAACAGGGCGGACAGAATATTATAATTCCTCTTTAATGAAAATGCCTTATACAAAATGGGGAAAATCTACCACCTGAAAACTGTTTTATAGGGGGTAAAAACTGTTTATTGATAGAAAACAGATGGTTATATGTCTGATTTTGTGGGATGTGTCTTGTGTTTTGTCTGTAATATTGCAGTGTGATTAGAACAACGAATATTAACTCTCGAAATACAAAATAATTATGAAGACAACCACATTTGCTCAGAACTTGTTGAGCATACAGACAGAACTATTTCACTTTGCATTTAAGTTGACAGCGGATCGTGAAGAAGCAAACGACCTTCTCCAAGAGACTTCTTTGAAGGCATTAGATAATGAAGAAAAATATACTTCGGAAACAAACTTTAAGGGATGGGTATATACCATCATGCGCAATATCTTTATCAATAATTATAGAAAAGTATTGCGTGACCAGACTTATGTTGATCAAACCGATAACCAGTTTTACTTGAATCAGGGAAATAATCTGGCAGAAGATTCGCTGGAAGGTTCTTATGATTTGAAGGAAATCCGTCGCACTGTAAATGAATTGCCAAAAGAATATCGCATCCCATTTATGATGTACGTATCCGGATTTAAATATCGTGAAATTGCAGATAAGTTAGGCTTACCTTTGGGTACTGTGAAAAGCCGTATTTATTTCACTCGCCAAAGATTGCAGGAAGAGTTGAAAGACTTCCGTTAAGATTTATGCATACTCTCTATCTTTAAAATTATATATTAATAACGTTTTTCGTAGACTGCATGATGCTGTGAAGCATCATGCAGTCTTTCTTTTATAAGAATGTTTCTAACGTTTTTGAGAGCCTGAAGATTTGAATTTCTGATACAAGGGTTTCCATACATAGATACCCAAGAGGCAGGCAATGCAGACACCAGTAGCATTGGCCAGTAAATCAAACCAATCTCCACTACGGTTATCGGTACATTGTGATTGCAGTATTTCAATGATACCACTGAGACAGATCGGAAAGCATATACTTCCTGCCAAAAAAGTTTTGTAATTAAAAGTCGATTGATGAAAAAGATACTCTATCCATAAGACAGTAGTCAGACCGCCATACATGCAAATATGCGCCAGCTTGTCAATATAGGGTACTTCATCCAATGAAGTCTGAGGAGGTTGGAAAAAAGACAGGTAACATATTATGATAACGATCAGTATAGATAAAGGATATGCAGTTAAATAACGTATCATATATTAATCTTTAATTTTATAGGCAAAAATACGATATTTTTTGTACTTTTGGCGCTCAAATTCGGATTAATTATAATTATTACTTCATTTATGCAACAGAAAGAGCGTATTAGTTTTGGCAGTAAGTTAGGAGCTGTTTTGGCCGCAGCTGGTTCTGCTGTAGGTTTAGGAAATATTTGGCGTTTTCCATATGAAGCAGGAAACCATGGAGGAGCGGCATTTATAATAGTATATTTAGGATGTATTTTTATTTTGGGATTACCCATTATGGTTGCTGAATTCACGATTGGACGTGGTTCGAAAGCAAGTACGGGGGAAGCATTTAAGGTCTTGGCTCCACATCCGATTTGGAAATGGGTAGGATACATTGGAGTTTTGACAGGCTTTCTTATCTTGGGATATTATTCCGTTGTAGCTGGATGGACCTTAGAATATACTTTTCAGGCTCTGACGGGTGGATTTGCCGGAAAGACCTCTGCTGAATTCATTACTTTGTTTCAGGAGTTTTCCAAAGATCCGCTAAGACCGCTTTTGTGGTTGGTAGTCTTTTTATTATTAACCCACTTTGTGGTGGTAAAAGGAGTAGAAAAGGGAATTGAACGCTCCTCTAAATTGTTGATGCCTTTACTTTTTATTTTAATTGTTTTATTGGCTATTTGTTCTTTGACTTTACCTGGAGCCAATAAAGGAGTGGAGTTTTTGTTGAAGCCAGATTTCAGTAAGGTTACTCCTGATGTCTTTTTAGGTGCAATGGGGCAGGCTTTCTTCTCTTTAAGTCTGGGTATGGGCTGTTTGTCTACCTATGCATCGTATTTTGGCAAAGAAACTCGTCTGGTACATACGGCAGCCAGTGTGGGATT
This sequence comes from Phocaeicola acetigenes, assembly GCF_027529745.1. NCBI lineage: Bacteria > Pseudomonadati > Bacteroidota > Bacteroidia > Bacteroidales > Bacteroidaceae > Phocaeicola > Phocaeicola acetigenes. Next base: position 16,141 of record NZ_JAPZVM010000018.1, on the reverse strand, counting down.
GATAGATACTTTTGTCGCTGTATTGGCCGGACTGGTTATCTTTCCCGCAGCATTTTCTGTAGGTATTCAGCCAGATGCTGGTCCTGCTTTGATTTTTATTACATTGCCCAATGTCTTCCAGCAAGCATTTAGTGCAGTACCTATCTTAGCTACCGTATGCTCTGTACTGTTCTATGTACTTTTGGCTTTGGCTGCTTTGACTTCCACTATTTCACTGCATGAAGTCTCTACTGCCTTTCTGCATGAGAAGTTCCATTTCACCCGTGTCAAGGCTGCCCGTCTGATTACGGCAGGAAGTCTGCTGATTGGTATCGTATCTTCATTGGCATTAGGCGATTGGAGTGAATACACAATAGCAGGAATGAACTTGTTTGATGCTTTGGATTTCCTGACAGCAAAAATCATGTTGCCATTTGGAGGACTTTTCGCAGCTATTTTTGTGGGTTGGGTAATTGACCGGAATCTGGTCAAGAATGAAGTGACCAATTATGGTACGCTGAAAGCTCCTTTCTATCCTTTGTATATTTTCGTACTTCGTTTTGTCGCTCCTATAGGGATTACTTTGATTTTTATTAACGAGTTGGGATTACTGGGATAGTGTGATGTGGAAAGATTTTTTCTATTATTCTAAGGCCGAGCGTAGAATCATTGTATTTCTTTTGCTTCTTGCTCTGATATTGACAGGAGTTTATATCGGGATTTCCCGGAAAGACTCACCGGTTGTGGCCATGCAGAATAATGAAGAAATCGATTCCTTCTTGGTACAGCTTAAGGAGAAAGAGAAAAATGTTTCTTACAGGAAATATACCAGCAATGCTCCGGTTGTAGTCTTGCAGGAGTTCGACCCTAATACGGCCGATTCTCTGACTTTCCGTCAGCTGGGTTTGCCGTCTTTTATAGCCCGAAATATCTTACGTTATCGTGAAAAAGGTGGAGTGTTCCGTTCTCCGGAAGCTTTTGCCCGTATATATGGACTGAAAGAAGAGACATTTCAAACATTAAAGCCTTATATTGTAATCGGCGAAAGATTCAGACAACGCGATACAATGCAGCATCGTGCCTTGCCTGAAGACTCTTTGTTCATCATACAGGAAAAATACGAAGAAGGGACTGTCGTCGATTTGAATAAGGCAGATACAACAGAACTGAAATGTATTCCGGGAATAGGCAGCGGACTGGCTAAAATGATTGTGGCTTATCGTCTTCGTCTGGGAGGTTTTTATAGCGTGAACCAGTTGCAGGAAATTCCTCACGTAGGAAAGGAACTGAATAAATGGTTTGTTGTCAAAACAGATACATTGCGTAAACTCTATGTCAATCAGTTTAGTCTGGATAAACTTCGTGTCCATCCTTATATGAATTTCTACAAGGCTAAAGCTATATTGGAATACAGACGTAAGAGAGGAGCTATAAAGAATATAGCTCAGTTGTCCATGTTCGAAGAATTCACGGAAAGTGACTTGAACAAGCTGGCTCCTTACTTATCATTTGAATAAGTACGTTGGTATTCGTTATTACTCTGTGCTATGCAAGCAGAACCGTTCGTTCGACGACGTCGTATATAAAACCGGCGGTGTTGGCTGGAGAAACAACGGCGGCGACTATGCATCCGACGGCGCTGATTAGAAAACGACTTTGCAAAAAAATAGGAACAGTCCGATTGTATAAACTTCGAGACTGTTCCTGAAATAAAAGTCAATTCTGTTTTGATGTTATTCGGCAATATATCCGGCCGCTTTGGCTATTTTCATTGGGATTTCGGTGTTGTCAAGGCGTCCTTGGAACAATTCAGCTCCGGCTCCGATAGCAAATACCGGGACATATCCTGCAGAATGTCCTCCGCTGGTCCATCCTACCAAAGCTATTTCATTGATAATACGTTTGGCTTCTGCTGCGATTGGTTCGTCTTGTGAATATTCGCTTTTTTCTAATTGGATGTTCTGACCCTTAAAGCTTTCTTCGTATACTTTAGTCAGACGTGCTTCCTGTTTTTCTGTCAACTGTACTTGTTCCCAAAAGCCGAAATTCTCTTTCAAGGCTTTTTTCACAACTTCCCATGGCACATTGTTCTTGTATTGTGCGCGCAAGCCATTGATGATTCTTGTAAAGCCCACTTCGCTGACTTTCTGGTTCTTCAGAACCTGTAAATTTAACTTGTAAGCTCCTGTTCCCAATACAATACCTCCAGTTTCGTGGTCTGCGGTGATTACAATCAGTGTTTCATCCGGATGCTGTGCATAGAATTCATAAGCTACTTTTACTGCATTATCCAAATCCATCACTTCGTGGAAAACAGTAGCCGCGTCATTGCTGTGGCAAGCCCAGTCTATTTTTCCGCCTTCTACCATCAGGAAAAAGCCTTTGGAAGGTTCTTTTGTCAAGAAGTTGATGGCAGAACGTGTAATATCACTCAGAGTCAAATCTCCTTTTTTACGGTCGATGGCGTAGGGGATAGATCCTCGTTCTGTTTGAGAGGCCTTTTCTGTCTGGAATAGAATCATTTTGTCTGCTTTCTTGCTTTTTTTCAGATAGTCTTTATATCCTCTTGCAATGGTATATCCGTTTGCTTCTGCCAGATTGTATAAACTTTCTGCTTTTCCTTTTTTGTCGGGATCGAGGAAGTCTGATCCGGCATAAAAGTCGAATCCTGTTTTATACAGGTCACATCCCATTTCATAATAGTTGTTTCTATCTGCATTATGTGCATAAAAAGCAGTCGGAGTAGCATGGTCTACACTTACACTGGTAGCTACTCCTACTTTGTAACCACTGTTTTGTGCCCATACAGCTATACTGTTTACAGAAGTCTGCTGATCCTTTTCCATTCCGATAGTACCGTTTTTGGTCTTGTGTCCACTTGCAAGAGCTGTTCCTCCAGCTGCGGAATCGGTTACTCCATTGGTTGCAGAGAATGTCGTAGCTACTGTGGCATAAGGATATTGGGCAAATTGAATGGGGGTGATTCCGATTTTGCCTTCCAGTTCACCCCTGTACAGTTCTGTTCCCTGTACTTGGTTTACTCCCATACCGTCGCCTATGAAATAAAATACATACTTAGGCTGCTGTGCAAATGTCAGGCAAGCTGACACAATAAGAAATGCACTTAAAAGAAATCGTTTATTCATGAGTTGTGTTTTTAAGATGTTTTCTGAGAACAAAAATACGAAAAAGAAAAATGAATGAAAGTAAGGCTGGAAAAAATACCTACATGTGGGTATAGAAAATTGGAAGGCGGCGTTATAAAATGTAACATATTAATTAAAATATTATGAAGAAACATTTAATTTTAAGTGGATGCCTTTGCATCTTGTTGTGTGCGAGTTGTCAAAAGAGTGAAAATATGGATAATGATGATTTATCCTTGAGTATGCAGGCAATGGTAGAAGGAGCTAATTTAGGGAGAACTACTACGACTTCTGCCGGAAAGACTTCTTTTGCAGCTGAAGATGCGGTAGGATTCTTTATGCCTGGACAGCAGGAAAATGCGGTAAAATGGAATTATACAGGAAGTGGATGGAACTCAGAAACACCTCTTTACTGGCCTAATCAGACAGAGTCTTTTGAATTTTGTGCTTTTTATCCTTATGTGGAGGAGGCAGAACGTACTCGTATACCGATGCCGGATTTAAGTACCCAAACGGGAGAACTGGAGAATCTTGGGCAGTTTGACTTCTTGGCAGCCCGTTGTACAACCAATTATGGGGCTGAAAATGGAGTTGTAGCATTTAAAGGGGAATCGTCGTTCAAACATATTTATAGTCTGATAATGGTTACATTGAAAAAAGATGCAGCCGACAAAACCATGACGCTGAAGACAATGAAATTTGAAGGACAAAATATTGTTGCACCTCATTATTATTGCTTTGATTCGGAAGGTACAGACCATATGCAGATGGCTGACGGTGTAGTGAAAAAAGATGCATTGGAGTTGGTAAAAGAAGTCAGTATTGAGGAAGAAGGATATGCAAGCATGGTGTTAATTAATCCTTCAGTACTGGAAACTCCGTTGAATTTTTCCATTACTTACGAACGGGATGGAAATTCTTATACAGCTACTACAGATAAGATGGGTACGACTTTTGAGTCGGGTAAAATATATAAGTATACCATTCGGGTGAAAAAAGAAACTTTGGAAATTGTAGGTAATGAAATCACTGATTGGGTTTCCGGAGGAGCTTTGGAAGATATTTTTGTAGATGAAACTCCGGTAGAATAAGATTTTGCCGAGGCTTGCTTCTTTTTCGCTATTTTGCTTTCTCTGTCTTGTCGGAAATACGATAAAAACGCGTACCTTTGCAGAAATTTTAATATTACGTTGGTTAAAAGCTCTGTTTAGCGTATGAAAGCACTCAAGGAACGAATCTTGAAAGATGGAAAATGTTTCGAAGGCGGAATTTTGAAGGTTGATAATTTCATCAATCACCAGATGGATCCGATTTTGATGAAGTCAATGGCAGTAGAATTTGTGCGTCGTTTTGCCAGCACAAGAATTAATAAGGTAATGACTATCGAAGCGAGTGGTATTGCTCCTGCTATCATGGTTGGATATTTATTGGAACTTCCGGTTGTGTTTGCAAAGAAAAAGAAACCAAGCACAATGGAAAACATGCTGACTACTACCGTGTACTCGTTTACTAAGGATCGTTCTTATGACGTGTGTGTAAGCAAAGATTATCTTGCTCCGGGTGACAAAGTCCTGTTTATCGATGACTTTCTTGCTAACGGTAATGCTGCGAAAGGTATTATTGACTTGGTACAGAAAGCCGGAGCTGAGTTGGTGGGTATGGGCTTCCTGATTGAAAAGTCCTTCCAGCACGGAGGAGATTATTTGCGAGGTCAAGGTATCCATGTTGAGTCATTGGCCATTATTGAAAGTCTGGAAGATTGTAAAATTAAAATAAAAGAGTAGTATTTTTTTGAGATTATACTTCGGGCAAATATAGAATGCTATGTTTGTCCGAAGTTATTTATTGGATAACAAATGTTTTTCTCACATAAAAAGTAAGCATATATTAAATGGAAAAAGAACAGGCTATGGCTTCGGGAGCGGGGCTGATTTACGGACTGAATGATCGTCCACCTTTGAAAGAAACTATTTTTGCAGCATTGCAGCATTTGCTGGCTATTTTTGTTGCTATTATTACTCCACCGTTGATTATTGCCGGAGCTTTAAAACTTGATTTGGAAACTACAGGTTTTCTGGTATCAATGGCATTGTTTGCATCAGGTGTATCAACTTTTATTCAATGTCGCAGACTGGGACCTGTGGGTTGTGGACTTCTTTGTATTCAAGGAACCAGTTTTTCGTTTATCGGACCTATTATTTCTGCTGGATTAACCGGCGGACTTTCTGCTATCTTTGGAGCTTGTATTGTTGCTTCATCTGTAGAAATGGTTATAAGCCGTGTTCTGAAATATACAAGAAAGGTAATCACTCCACTTGTATCCGGTATTGTGGTGACTCTGATTGGTATGAGTTTGATTAAAGTGGGTGTTTCTGCTTGTGGAGGAGGAGCAGTCGCTCAGGCAAACGGTACATTCGGGGCCTTAGAGCATGTAGGGCTGGCGGCTTTGGTACTTGTTTTGATTATTTTCTTTAACCGGAGTTCAAATCGTTATCTGCGAATGAGCTCAATCGTAATTGGATTGATTGTAGGATATATAGTAGCTTGGGCTTTAGGTATGGTCGATTTCTCTTCTGTACAGAGCTATGGAGGATTCAATATTCCTATTCCTTTCCGTTACGGTCTTTCTTTTGATATCTCTTCTATTATTGCACTGGCACTGGTGTATTTGATTACTGCAATTGAAGCTTATGGAGATATTACTGCCAATTCACTTATCTCAGGTGAGCCGGTTGAAGGTGAGAAATTTGTAAAACGTGCTTCTGGAGGTATATTGGCCGATGGCTTTAACTCTATGCTGGCAGGTGTATTCAATTCTTTCCCTAACTCTATTTTTGCACAGAATAATGGAATGATTCAGCTTACTGGGGTGGCAAGCCGCTATGTAGGTTATTTTATTGCAGGATTCTTGATCTTGTTGGGCTTGTTCCCGGCTGTAGGATTGGTATTCTCGTTGATGCCGGAACCTGTTTTGGGAGGAGCTACTTTGCTGATGTTTGGAACGGTAGCTGCTGCAGGTATACGTATTATTGCTGCTCAAAAGATAGATCGTAAGGCTACTTTGGTGATGGCATTAAGTTTTTCTTTTGGTCTGAGTGTAGAACTGGTGCCCGATATCTTGAGCCAGTTGCCAGAAGTATTGCGTAATATTTTTGCATCCGGTATTACTACAGGAGGTGTAACTGCTATTCTTGCTAATTTGCTGATACGTATTAAAGAATAAGACTGATTCTTGTAACGGCTCTGTCTGCCAAGAATCATATAGATGATAGAAAAAGACCGCTGGAAGATGAAATTCCAGCGGTCTTTTTTACTTGTATGGTGAGATTCATTATTTACGGTTGTCTGCTCCCCACATCATTTTTTCACGGAGAGTATTGAAAAACGAATGTTGACAGCGTTTTACAATATAGATAGGATAATTAGCTTTACGGATAGTCAGTTGGCAACCTTCTCGGCAAGTTTCACTTCTTCCGTCTACTGCTACAAGAAAGTTGTGGCTTCTGCTTTCTACTTGCAACGTAATTTCCCAGTCGTCTCGAATCACAATGGGGCGGACATTTAAGCTGTGTGGTGCTACGGGAGTCAGGCTGATAGTGCCGCTTTGGGGAACTAAAATAGGACCTCCTACACTCAATGAATATCCTGTAGACCCGGTAGGGGTAGAGATAATAAGTCCGTCTGCCTGATAAACATTCAGCAGTTCTCCATTGATATACGCATGGATGGTAATCATCGATGAACTGTCTCTCTTTAGGATAGCTATTTCATTCAGCCCGTAAGGATAGCCTTTTAAAATCTGTCCTTTGCAAAGTAAATGCAGTACACGTCTTTCCTCTGTCTGATATTTGTGTTGATAGATTTCGTCGAAGGCTTCTTCCATTTGTTCTGGCGAAATATCAGCCAGAAATCCTAACCGCCCTGTGTTAATTCCCAAAATAGGAATCCTTTTATTGCCTACACGGCTTGCAGTCTTTAGAAAGGTTCCGTCTCCTCCAATACTTAAAGCCATATCGGCCGTAAAATTGTTCCCTTCAATGACTTCAACATCTGTAAAATCAGTGTCTGTTACTTTCTTCAGAAATTCATAGAAGTCGGCACTGATACATATTTGCGCATCCTTTTTACGAAGAATCTCCAGCAATCGGGTAGTGTGAGCTGATTTTTGAGCTTGATAAGTATTTCCAAAGATGGCAAATTTCATTGTTTCTTGTATATAGTGTACGGTTTTTAACTTATAATCATGGCCGGTATTTCATAAAATCGGCTAACTTTGCAAGTTGTAGTTGCAAAGATATAAATAAAAACGAATATGACTAAATTAAGTGTGAATATAAACAAAGTGGCCACTTTGCGTAATGCCCGTGGTGGAAACAATCCTAACGTACTGAAAGTAGCATTGGATTGTGAGGCGTTTGGGGCAGATGGTATTACAGTACATCCTCGGCCGGACGAACGACATATACGTTATGCAGATGTATATGATTTAAGACCTTTGCTGAAAACTGAATTTAATATAGAAGGTTATCCTTCCAAAGAGTTTATTGACCTCGTGTTGAAAGTAAAGCCACATCAGGTTACACTGGTACCTGACGCACCAGGGCAGATTACATCGAATGCGGGCTGGGACACAAAGACGAATTGTGAGTTCCTGACAGAATTGATGGATACTTTTGGAGAAGCAGGTATCCGTACTTCTATTTTTGTAGGAACCGAACCCGAAATGATAGAATATGCAGCTAAAACCGGAGCAGACCGTGTAGAACTTTATACCGAACCTTATGCTTCTCTTTATGCCAAGAATCCGGAAGCTGCTGTAGCTCCTTTTGTAGAAGCGGCCAAGTTGGTCAGAAAATTAGGAATGGGACTTAATGCCGGACATGATTTAAGTCTGGAGAATCTGAAATATTTCCGTCAGCATATTGCTTGGCTGGATGAAGTATCGATTGGTCATGCATTGATATGCGATGCGCTTTATTTAGGATTGAAGAAAACAATAGAAGAATATAAACAATGTCTTTTATAAGTATGATGACACTAACTTTATTGACAGCAATGCAAGCTGCTGCTGAAACTGTTACCGGTGAAAACCCGGTATTGACTCCTGTTGCTTCGGGAGAACCGGAAATGAATCTTTTTGATATGGCCTGTAAGGGAGGCTGGATTATGATTGTACTGGCCTTGATGTCGGTGGTTGCATTTTATATTTTCTTCGAACGCGCTGCGGCTATTCGTAAGGCTGGAAAGGAAGATCCGCTTTTTATGGAACGTATCCGCGATTATATAAAGAGTGGAGAAATCAAGTCGGCTATCAACTATTGCCGTATGGCCAATACTCCTTCTGCACGAATGATTGAGAAAGGAATCACTCGTATGGGAAGACCGGTGGCCGATGTACAGGCTGCTATTGAGAATACCGGAAATATCGAAGTGGCTAAACTGGAAAATGGTTTGTCTATCATGGCTACTATTTCGAGTGGAGCTCCTATGATTGGTTTCTTGGGTACTGTATTGGGTATGGTGCGTGCATTCTGGAATATGGCTAATGCCGGAAACAATATTGATATTACACTCTTGTCGAGTGGTATTTATGAGGCAATGATTACTACTGTAGGTGGACTGGTTGTAGGTATTGCAGCTATGTTTGCATACAATCATCTCGTATATCGGGTAGATAAGGTGGTTAGCCAGATGGAAGCCCGTACAATGGCTTTCATGGATTTACTCAATGAACCGATTGAAAAATAATAGCTTATGGCACTGAAAAGAAGACAAAAAATATCTCCAAGCTTCAGTATGTCGTCTATGACAGACCTCATTTTCTTGTTGCTGATATTTTTTATGATTACTTCTACCATGGTTTCGCCAAATGCCATTAAAGTTTTGTTGCCGCAAGGATCGGAGCAAACTTCAGCCAAACCTATGGCAAGGGTAATTATTGATAAAGACTTGAATTATTATGGTGCGTTTGGCAAGGAAGATGAAATGCCTTTGTCTATAGAGGAAGTACCGGCCTTTTTACAGGAATGTGCGCAAAAGGAACCGGAGATGTATGTGGCTTTGTACGCAGACGAATCCATCCCTTATCGTGAGGTGGTACGCATTCTGAATATTGCAAACGAGAATCATTACAAAATGGTGCTGGCTACCCGCCGCCCAGATAAGAAGTAATCATGAAACAAAATAAAGTAACAGGAATAATCGGTACAGCCGTATTGCATGTGGTAGTATTGGTCTTGCTGCTCTTGCTTACGCTTTCCCGTCCGGAACCGCAGGAAGAGGGGGGAGTACCTGTTATGTTTGGTGATACGGAGCAATCGCAGGGAGAGTCCGATCCTTATACAATGACCGAAGTGGATATTGTATCTCAACCGGAAACGGCAGAACCTCAACCTGTGCAAGAGGAGGTAAAAGTGGAACAACCTCTCATCACTCAGGCTGATGAACCTTCCATACAGGTAAAGAAAGAAGAAAAGAAGAAAAAGGAGGAAAAGAAAAAACAACAGAAGGAAACTACCCAAACACCTAAAAAGGAAACTGTACCGGCAAAGGTAGTCAAAGAGAAAACGGAAGCAGAGAAACGTGCGGAAGCAGAACGAGCCGCTGCACAGGCTGCGGCCAACAAGATTGCCGGAGCTTTTGGTAAAGGTTCTCAGATGGGTAGCAAAGGGACATCAAATACGGGTACTGGTATTCAGGGTAGTCCTACAGGAAACAGTAATGCGGGTAATACGACTGGAGAAGGAGGATATGGAACCTTTGACTTGAACGGGCGTTCGCTTGGACAGGGTGGTCTGCCAAAACCTGCATATACAGTACAAGATGAAGGACGTGTTGTCGTTACGATTGTGGTCAATCCTGCCGGTCAGGTAATTAGTACTAGTATTAATAAGCGTACTAATACGGTCAATCCTACTTTACGTAAGGCTGCTGAGGAGGCTGCACGGAAAGCGCGCTTTAATGCGATTTCTGGAGTGAACAATCAGACTGGAACGATTACATATTATTTTAAATTGAAATAGAAATCGGAAGAATAGGGAATGCGAAAGCAGTTTCTGTACTTCATTAAAAATAAGTTGCTTATGAAAACTATTTGTATTTTTTTAGCCGAAGGCTTTGAAGAAATGGAAGCCATGTTCCCTTTGGACATCATGCGTCGAGGTGGATTGGAAGTGAGAACAGTTTCTGTAACAGGGAACAAAACTGTAGTTAGTTCGCATGGAGTACCTATTGTAGCCGATGTCTTGTTTGAAGATTTGAAGGAAGAAGATGTTGAAATGATCGTTTTGCCGGGTGGACTACCAGGAGCTACCAATTTGGATGCGCATGCAGGTCTTGATAAACTGATTATGTCGTTTGCTGCTGCCGGAAAACCGTTGGCTGCTATTTGTGCGGCTCCATTGGTATATGGTAAACGTGGACTGTTGAAAGGTAAGAAGGCAACTTGTTACCCGGGATTTGACAAATTCCTGGAAGGAGCTGAATATACAGGCAATATGGTAGAACGTGTAGACAACTTCATTTTGGGAAAAGGTCCCGGAGCTGCATGGGAATTTGGTTTTGCAATACTGGAGAAGTTTGCGGGAGCCGAAAAAGTGAAAGAAGTTAAAAACGGCATGTTGATTGCCTGATGAAAAAATATGTAATTATTGTTGCGGGCGGAAAAGGTCTTCGTATGGGAGGTGAAATCCCCAAGCAGTTTATACCGGTAAAAGGGAAACCGGTATTGATGCGTACTCTTGAGGCCTTTTATGCTTATGACAATCAGATAGAATTAATTGTTGTTCTTCCGGTAGCCCAACAGGACTACTGGAAGCAACTTTGTGTGCAATATGGCTTTACTTTACCTCATCGTATAGCTGATGGAGGAGAAACCCGTTTCCATTCTGTTCGTAATGGGCTGAGGCTGGTAGATGGAGAAGGAATCGTAGGAGTACACGACGGAGTCCGTCCTTTTGTTTCTCAGGAGGTAATTGCTTCTTGCTATGATATGGCTGCGTTGAAACATGCTGTGATTCCGGTGATTGATGTGGTAGAAACTGTTCGTCATATCGTATCTGCTGAAGACAGTGAAACGGTGCCTCGAGATTGCTATAAATTAGTACAAACTCCGCAGGTTTTCACCACGGAAGTGTTGAAGCGTGCCTATGCGCAAGAGTATATTCCAGCTTTCACCGATGATGCTTCTGTAGTAGAAGCTTTGGGATTACCTGTGTATCTGGTAGCGGGAAATCGGGAAAATATCAAATTAACTACACCTTTTGATTTGAAAGTAGCAGAGGTGCTGATCTGAAAAAGATGTTCGACTTATCTACACGTGACATTAAATATTTGCAGGGAGTAGGGCCGCAGCGTGCAGCCATTTTAAACAAGGAACTTCAAATTTATTCCTTGAGGGACTTGTTGTACTATTTCCCATATAAATATGTAGACCGGAGCAGGCTGTATTATATTCATGAAATAGACGGTAATATGCCGTATATTCAGCTGAAGGGAGAAGTCTTGAGCTTTGAAACAATAGGAGAAGGCAGGCAAAGGCGTTTGGTCGGCCATTTCTCCGATGGTACAGGTATAGTCGACCTGGTTTGGTTTCAAGGCTTGAAGTATGTCATGGGTAAATATAAGGCGCATGAGGAATATATCGTCTTTGGGAAGCCTACGGTATTCAACGGACGAATTAATATTGCACATCCGGATATTGATCCGGCTGGTGAGTTGACTTTGTCTTCAATGAGGATGCAACCTTATTATAATACGACAGAGAAGATGAAGCGGAGTGGGCTCAATTCGCATACATTGGAGAAACTGATGAAGAATCTGTTTCAAACCTTGCAATGCGAAGTGATAGATGAGACACTTAGTCCTCAGCTTATTCATACTCATCGCCTGATGCCACTTACTGAAGCTCTTTATAATATTCATTTTCCACAAAGTCCCGATTTGCTGCGTAAGGCTCAGTATCGTCTCAAGTTTGAAGAATTGTTTTATATTCAACTGAATATTTTACGCTATACCAAGGAACGGCGCAATAAGTTTCGGGGATTACTGTTCGAACGCGTGGGAGAAGTTTTCAACACCTTTTATTCACGGAATCTTCCTTTTCAATTAACAGGGGCGCAGAAGCGTGTGATTAAAGAAATGCGCCGCGATATGGGGAGTGGAAGACAGATGAACCGGCTGTTGCAGGGAGATGTGGGAAGTGGAAAAACCTTAGTGGCTCTGATGACGATGTTGATAGCTTTAGACAATGGTTATCAGGCTTGTATGATGGCTCCTACAGAGATTCTTGCTACACAGCATTACGAAACTATCCGCCGTTTTTTAGAAGGAATGGATGTACGTGTAGAGTTATTGACGGGGACTGTGAAAGGGAAGCGAAGGGAGACGATTCTTCGTGACTTATTAACAGGGGCTGTTAATATCTTGATTGGAACGCATGCGGTGATTGAAGATACTGTGAATTTCTCATCGTTGGGGTTGGTGGTGATTGATGAACAGCACCGTTTCGGAGTTGCCCAACGTGCCAAACTATGGGCAAAGAATACGTGTCCCCCTCATGTACTGGTAATGACGGCTACCCCTATTCCACGTACGCTGGCAATGACGTTATACGGAGATTTGGATGTGTCGGTGATTGATGAGCTTCCTCCGGGAAGAAAGCCTATTCAGACGGTGCATCAGTTCGATAATCGCCGTGCTTCGATGTATGCATTTATCCGGAAACAGATTCAGGAAGGAAGACAGGCCTACATTGTGTATCCGTTGATTCAGGAAAGTGAAAAGATGGATATTAAGAATCTGGAGGAGGGCTACCTGCATATTTGTGAAGAGTTTCCCGAGTATAAGGTAAGTAAGGTGCATGGAAAGATGAAGCCGGCCGAAAAGGATGAGGAAATGCAGCGCTTTCTTGCAAATGAAACCCAGATAATGGTAGCTACTACTGTGATTGAAGTAGGAGTAAATGTGCCCAATGCTTCTGTAATGGTAATAGAAAATGCCGAACGGTTTGGTTTGTCGCAGTTGCATCAGTTGCGCGGACGTGTAGGGCGTGGAGCCGATCAGTCTTATTGCATTCTGGTGACAGGGTATAAGCTTACAGAAGAAACCCGTAAGCGAATTGAGATTATGGTGCAGACCAACGATGGTTTTGAAATAGCGGAGGCTGATTTGAAACTTCGTGGACCTGGCGATTTGGAAGGTACCCAGCAAAGTGGAGTGGCTTTTGACTTGAAAATTGCAGATATAGCTCGTGACGGTCAGTTGTTGCAATATGTACGTGAAGTCGCGGAAAAACTCCTTGATAGCGATCCGAATGGAGTGCTTCCGGAAAATGCAATCGTGTGGAGACAGCTGAAAGAGCTCCGCAAGAAGAACGTAAACTGGTCTGTGATCAGCTGAGAACAGGGATGTTTAAGTATGGAAAAACGTGACTTGTCACATCAGCCAACGCGACAAGTCACGTTAGCGATCGATACTTGTATCGTTGGCCGATGTGACAAGTCGCGTTTTTTGCGGTATTATTATTATGAAAAACAGACAGAATTGCTTTTGTTGCCTGTCCTTTTTATTTATGGAATATGCGTAAGTTTTTTCATTTTATGATATGGGTTGTATTCAGTTAAGGTGCTTTATCTGTATCTTTGTTTTGTTTCCGTTTTTTTATGCAATCAATTTAATTCAATGCTATGAATACTAATCCAGAACTGGAACTGGCCAATACATTAATCGGTCAGACAGGAACAAATGTATTTCTGACAGGAAAGGCAGGAACCGGTAAAACTACATTCTTACGCTCGTTGGTGAAGGATTCGCCTAAAAGAATGATTATTTTGGCGCCTACAGGTATTGCCGCAATTAATGCTGGTGGAATGACTATTCATTCTTTTTTTCAACTACCCTTTGCGCCTTATGTTCCGGGAACTGCATTTGGGGGTGACGCACAGTATCGTTTTCGCTTTGGAAGAGAAAAACTGAACATAATGCGGAGCATCGATTTGCTTGTCATCGACGAGATTAGTATGGTGAGAGCCGATTTGTTGGATGCAGTAGATGATGTATTGCGTAGATTTAGAAGAAATGATAGACCTTTTGGCGGTGTCCAACTTTTGTTGATAGGAGATGTTCAACAGTTGCCTCCAGTGGTAAAGAGTGAAGAATGGCAATTGCTATCGGAGTATTATGACTCGCCTTATTTCTTTTCAAGTCGGGCTTTAAGGGAAACTTCTTTTTGCACAATTGAACTGAAAACGGTGTATCGGCAGAATGATATTCATTTTTTAGAGTTGCTTAATGCTGTCAGGGAGAATCGTTGTACAGAGAAAGAAATTTCCATGCTTAATAGTCGGTATATCCCCGAGGAGAATATGATAGGTGATAAGGGGTATATTCGTCTTACGACTCATAATTTGCAAGCTCAGCAGATAAACCGAATGAAAATGGATGAGTTGCCGGTTGAGGCTTATACATTTAAGGCTGCAATAGAAGGCAATTTCCCGGAGTATTCTTATCCTACGGATTTGGAATTGGAATTGAAAGAAGGAGCGCAAGTGATGTTTGTGAAGAATGATATTTCGGGTGAGTATCGATATGCGAATGGTACCATAGGTAGGGTAGTGTCTTTGTCGGAACAGAATATTAAGGTGAAGATTGATGGTACTGGAGCGGAAGTGGATGTACAGGAGGCGGAATGGACTAATGCAAGATATAAATTGGATAAGGAGTCGAAAGAGATAGTTGAAGAAATAGAAGGAACCTTTAAGCAATATCCACTGAAATTGGCTTGGGCTATTACAGTACATAAAAGTCAGGGACTTACTTTCGATAAAGCAATAATTGATGTTTCTGCTGCATTTGCTCATGGACAGGCGTATGTGGCGCTTAGTCGCTGCCGGACTTTGGAGGGGGTGGTCTTGAATGCACCTATTGGACCAGGAGTAGTGATAAGTGATAGAGTTATTGACCGTTTTAACAATGAAACTCGTAATTCAAATCCTACGCAAGAACAGTGTATGGCTATGCGGAAAAGTTATTTTGGAGAATTGCTGAAACAACTTTTCGGTTTTGGAAGAATAAAAATGTTGCTGGTGCATTATCTCAGGTTATTGGATGAATATTTGTATAAAATATATCCGGCTCAAATAAAGTTGTATCAAGCTGAAGTAGAGAGGTTGGGAAAAGAACTCTGCGAGGTAAGTATTAAATTTGAGAATCAGTATATGCGCCTTTTATCACACTCTGTTGATTGTGAATTGGATAAGATGCTTCAAGACAGGATACATAGTGCCACAAGATATTTTGGGGATACTTTAAAGCCTTTGCAGGAGTTGATGGATAGTACGGAGATAGAGGTGGATAATAAAGAGTTGAGAAAAAAACTGGATGAGGCTTGGGGAGAATTATCTGATGCTGTTCGTATTAAATCAGCCTTATTGGAGTTTGTTTTTGATAATGGATTTCAAGTGCAGGATTTTTTGCGTAAACGTTCGGTGTTGAGCATGCGAGAAAAAGACTCTGAAAAAGTAAAGAAACGTGAGAAGAAACAGAAAAAAAATGTTGTAGCCAATGGTGATATTGGGAATATTGCTGTATATCGAGCCTTAATAGGGTGGCGTAAAGAGGAGGCTGAAAGGCGAGGAGTGCCGGTGTATACCATATTGCAACAAAAAGCTATTTTAGGATTGTCTAATTGTTTTCCTGCTGATGAGCGTGAACTGCTTCATATTCCTTATATAGGTAAAAAGTGTGTGGAGAAGTATGGTAAAATTATTTTGGAGATTATGGCGCAATATCAGGAGAGGAGTGGAAATGGTATAAGTGGGGAGGGTTAAAACAGAGAAATTACGAATCTGTGAATGAATTTCCCGTTTGTTGTTCTTTGGGTATCAGTGCTTATATTATATAATAATGTATATATAGTTCTCTTCAGAAAGTCTTCTTGCAGAAAAACAGTTCATAAAACCTGCTGTAAAACAGTTATTTGCAAAAATGTTTGAAAAAAGTTGTAAAAAAAGTGTGTA
>NZ_JAPZVM010000017.1:0-21299 GCF_027529745.1 Phocaeicola acetigenes | reverse complement strand
AACTTACCTAGTTTCTCGTGAAAAATCTGTTTACGGCTATCGGAATATTTGTTTAACCGAGATTTATTCCAAGTAACCGACAATTGTCCCCTATTTAAATCATATAAACGTTCAAGCATATAATCAATATTCTTCGAAAAAACTAAGTAATTTTTCTAACTCTTCAATCTCCATTTTTTGAGGATTCATATCACTTATTACCTCTTCTCCATTTTCCGACAAGAAGACAGAATAGGTAAATACAGTTCTATCTATTTTAGATATATTGTCTGATGATATTTGCAACGATTGTGCATCATGAACCATCGTACTAATATATTCTATAGAATCCGGCGTCTTACATGATATGGCAATACGTAGCATTGACTTTATAGGAGCAAAATCAATAAATGAATTAGCAAATGATAATATCATAAAAAAGAATATTGATTATAGTTATTTTTACCAGGCATTAGTTCACCACAAATATGATAAAATAATATGTAATATAAAATTTAGTCTATTAATTAAACTATAATTGATAATAATATTAATAATAAAATTCATAGTTACATTTACATCCACACTATTTTGCAATCTACATATTACAAATTAAGCCTTTACATAAAAAATGCAAAGGCTTAATATTACAGCCAACACAACTTTGTTAAGATATTCATTTGTTTCCCAACCTTCATAAGTTATACATAAAATGAAACTTACCGAGTTACTCTACAAAGTGTAATACTGATTAATAATAGTGGCGCAAAATGCTCCAACCATAGAATAACCATTGTTATTTAAATGCAAATGGTCAGGAAGCCAAGGTCTATAATCTGACCATACATTTTTTTCAATTTCCCAAATTGAGCCGTTGTACTTACGAAAATCATTACCATCTGTTTCAACATGCGCTCTATCATTTGTTTGTGGAGATCCAAAGGCTTGCAAATCCTCTAATGTCGGAAAACTATCTTTGTCATTAGCTCCCCTCCCTTGCGTATAACCAATATATGATTGATTTGTATTGGTGTTAGCTTTCTGAAAATCATTCCAATTATATTTGTTGATACCCAAATTATTAATAAGGTCTATATATTGAATACTGTGATAACCACATATTTCTTTTACCTTTTCCGAAAAATCAAAACTATTAGTTCCATCTCCCCCCCTATTATCATAAGCTGTTTGAGATGCATACGGATAATTACCATGACAATGTATCCCCATCCAAAATATTTTACATCTCATATTTTTGGCTTCTTTTAAGCATTCATATGTTCTTTTAAATACATAATTCATTTTTGCCCATAGTGTGTCTTGATTAGGATACATGTCAGAAGATACACCTACATTAGTAATGAGAGATATATCGTTATATGGACCCCAAAAGACTATTATATCAATATCCTTAACCGTTTCTTTAGTCATTGGATATAATTTCCCTCCAGTATCAGTATCTGGGTCAAAATCGGGTGGAGGGACAGCTCCATCACCGTCTACCATCTGTATTAATCCTATCCCTCCTTTAACTTGATATCTTACATTAGCCAATCCTAATAATCTTTGCATTATCGGTTGATATTGCTTGGCAGCAGATGTGCTATCGCCGATAGACAATAGCTTCTTTCCAGCCACATTAGATGTAGAGATACTTTGCCATTGTTGTATATTTTTTATATCTTTTTCTATTGTGTCTAATCTATTTGTATTACCAACAGAATACAATTTAATAGGATTATCGGCGTTATTAGTAGGCCTAGAAATTCCGACATACGTTATACCTTTAGGTATAAGTAAAACTTTATCGACTTCTGTAAAATCAGAATTACTATCTCCTGCTTCATACACATACTCTGCATTTAATGCCGCTTTACTGGAAAGCAAAGCAATTAATGCAACAGAAGTTCCTTTTTTATAACCATATACTCTTATTGATTCACCTTCTTTGACTGTATAAAAATCACATGTAAATCCGTTATAAGCATCTTGAGTATATTGTTTATTACTATATTTATAATAATACCCTAACACACTATCTTCTTTATCAGTTTCTGTAAAAAACAAGGAATCACTTTGTTCTTTAGACCGTTGAGCGAGTTCAGATAAAAAAGAAATATTATTGATATCAGGACTATACAGATGTAATCTTAGAGTTGGAGAAAATTCTATTTTTGTAGCATACTCTCCTTTAATAATAAATCTTTGCCTTCTTGTTAATTCTGTAAAATTAACTAAATCTATTAATACGTAAGCATCAATTCCGCTACCTTTATAAGCAGAAAGATATACAATTTTTCTTATATTATTATAATCCTCAATATCGTAATAGGCTGCAATTATTGTGCTATCTCTATAAAGAGTTACACCTATAGATGATGTTCCCCATATAATCTCACATACCAACTCACTCCCATAATTTGTAATATTTCTTATGTAAATTTCGGGAATTGATAAATTTGCATTAACACTATCAGAAAATACATATTTTTTTTTCCCATTATCTAACGTGGCAAGCGTCTTGTCTAGATTCCCGCTACCATCACTCATGCCCACAGCCTCACTACTTGTAACAGGATATTGCACTTTTCCATCACTGCCCTTCATTTTTATAATATCTGCTGCCATAATTATATATTTATCTCATTCGTATTTTTTACAACCTCGAAATATATCTCCACATTCGTATCCGTACTCAGATTAAGAATAGCAGAAGCAAGACCAATATCAGATATTGCCTCTTCACAGCTGGTAGCTACCAACTGATAAGCATTGCACTCATCAACGGCACTCTGGTTAATCTTGCCAAAATTCTCCCATAGCGTCAGTCTATACTTCCCTAAATAATGCTGGTCAACTCCATTCACTCGTGAATGCAAGACATTACCAGATACAGTCAGTGGCAAGACTGTCTTTCTTCCCAAAGGGGAAATTAGTACCAGTTTCAAATCCCTGCCCTCAAGACTTATCTTCTCACCATTCGTCAGGACAGCCCACTCAATGACGATATCTTTTCCGATTCTAATCTTTTTCATATTGTCACTTCCGTTACTGATTTAACAACCTCCTTCATCGAGTCAATATCTGATCTCTTGTAGTAGTCAGCCAAATCCACACTACCAATATCTGGAGCAGCACCGGTATCATGCCATTGATCATTAACCACATCGTATACGGTTCCAGGATAAGATTCACCTACCCAAGCAAAATCACCTTGCAAAGGATTAGAATACTTATCTGTAAGACTACCGACACTAGTAAAATAACCTTTAAATTTTGTGGTCGTTAGTTCAATATTTTCAATCGTTCCTACTAATACACGTCCAACACGCTCTGCTGTATTCTCACCTTCTTGTCCAGCATTTCGAACCTGTTGTGCCAGCCTCTTTAATGCATCAATACTTTCAGCCATATCAGTCTCCTATTACTCTATATACGGTTCTGTTTGCCTTTATTTTCCCTTCCCCTTTATAAAGGGGATATTCATCGTTATTTTCATTCAAAAACAGTACACATTCCTTCAGATAGCGGTCAGCAATAGCAAAAGCATCGTCATATACCATAACTTTTTCTTTAAAATCCGGTCTACTACCATACTCGTTTTCTGGCTGCATAAAGCCATGTCGAGTAATGTTGCTATCGCCATTCTTCACGATACGCGCATAGGTATAGTATGCCAATGCCGTTTTTAATCCGGTTAGCAATTTCTTATCCCCGTTTTCCGTTTCATAGACGCCACCATCGAGCAACACCTCGTACTTTTCCGGATTCTCTTTCACGTCAAGATAAAGCGCATCTCCCAAGGCAGACTTTATGTCAATACTTTCAGATTCCCGCAAATAAGTTTCAATTTTCTCGTCATCAATATGTATTGACATCGTGCGAGAAAGAATAGATACCTCAGATGTTGTTATTAGATACTCCTGCATTTCTTACATACTTTAAAGGTTGAACTGAAAAATCATTAGTGGGATTAGCTACTTCATACCAATAGCGGAATATGCGGTCAAATATTCTTTCTATCAAACGCTGCTGCTTACTAACGATAGAATTATAGTACTCGAAGGCATCTTCCAAAATATCGCCAGAGAACCCAACCTTACCCACGCGGATACAATACCATGGTTCCTGACCATATGCCGAATATATACGCTCAACTACACTTGAATCTGTCACGGTAAACTCTTTATCATAATTCTGAGAGTTCAAAGGAACAACTTCAGGCTTTTCCTCTTCGTTTTCAAGCGTAACCTCCATGATTTTACCACAATTCGTATCCCCTTGAAGCTGTAAGAGGGTATCGGTAAAACTATCATCGTCATCTTGAACCTTTACCTCATTCCCTTCATTATCATAAGTGATATTAGAGCCTCTCTTTGTGAAAATTATGGAACCTGGGAAGAAATTATTACGGACATTCCTGTATTTTACATTTGCCAAACCTTCATCGGTGCTCATTTCTGTTACTACACGGTCACCTTTTCCCGTCGGATAAGTATCTTTCCCAGCCATTGACACCCAAAGTACCTGTCCTTTGTAATACTCAATACCTCCAGCAGCTTCTATTTGTGAAAGGACTACTGACTTTAAAGGATTAAACACATCAATGTAATCAATATTCTCTTTCTTCACCTGAATAGCTCTGCCTTTACGCGTTTTCTGACCTGTCCAATCGGGATGAACAGCAATCTTGGAAACATAGCCATTATCATCAGGCTCAACCATTCGACAGTTCTCAAAGGGAATATGATGAAGCTCTACAATCTCACCGTAAATGTTATAATTAACATGCAAAGCAACCCCATTAAAGTCAGCCATATCACGACACACGAGTGAGTGGATATCATCTGCAGTCTCTCCTTTCCGGTTTACTGTATATTCAGAAAAAGTAATCTCACGGAATCCATTACCTTCAATGAAATCAGCGAATCGGTCAGCACACTCTGAAGCAGTGGAGCTAGCAGCTACAATGTTCCGGAATGTCTGAGGATAAAGATTATCTTCCCCATAAGTCTGTATTCCAAGAGCTTGCTGATAATTGGTTTTAAAACGAGTGCCGCTCTTCTTTTTCAAATCATGTACTCTCATAAATTCCGTGAGTTTAAGTTTATTCCTCTATCTTTTCGCCTTCTCCTGTATCATCTGCATCTTTTTCAGGAATTTCTTCCTTCTGTTCTGAAACAATAATGGAAGAAGCTTCTTTTATGTATTCATTCAGCAACTTCTTTGTTACTTTTCGTCCATTCACCTTATAGGTCATAAATTCTTCTAAAATGGAATCGACCGATACCCCATCTTCTAATGCCAGTTTTACATTTTCCAGCAGTTGTGGATCATAAGCCTTACCACGATTATTCACTCTTTCCTGCCAATCATCCGGCATCTTGGAAAAATAATTCGCATTACCGGGATACTTCACAAGGTATTCCTCTGCAATATCATTAGTAAGATTATCATTTGTATAAAAATTAGAGCTTCCAAACTCCATCTGCAGAAGTACCCCATTTTTCAATTTATATTCTGATTTTTCCTTCATCTTTCCATGTTTTTTAAGGTATAACATTGTTTCAATCACAGCATCATGATAACAGTCACTACATGATGTACGTGTAAATTTTTTATCAAGTACATCATTGTACAACTTCTCAATTTCTGTTTTTTCAGAAGGAGAAAGGGAAGATATACTTCCCAATTCCTTCAACCTATTAACCACATCAATTACATCCATAATCATTCAGCTTCTGTAAGCAGCGTTTGCACAAGAGTATCCGTAGCTTCATACGATGTTTTGAAAAGATAGATACCAGACTTAGGAGATTTTGTTTCCTGCATTGTAACCATCCAACCACCTTCCGTATCTTCCGAATACTTTCCATCTGACATTTCAGTAGGCTTCAGCCCTTGATACCATCCATACACCTGGAAAGCACAATCGCCTGGATTTGTCTTACCCATGCCTTTATACTTATTTTCAAGCACCACTACAAACTCACCGTTGGCCAAACCGTCGATGATATTCTCCCTTACGTCCGGGCCATCATCCAACACAACAAAAGCGACAGTGTGTGTGAAGGTATTCCGATATGTTCCGGCCGCAAATGCAGTTCCGGTGCCATTGAAAGGCTGTGAACCCATCGCCAAAACCTTGTATCCCTTCTTCCCTGTTTTAAGAGCCATAGCTTCCAGCACATTCTTGCGGGTAGAGTTAAATGTGGATGCACTGAAATCAATATCCTTACGGTTGACGATAACTCCTTCCTGTTCAAATCCAGGAACAATAGGATCATCGCACGATGGTGCGATGTCCTGTTTCAGTAAATTA
This sequence comes from Phocaeicola acetigenes, assembly GCF_027529745.1. NCBI lineage: Bacteria > Pseudomonadati > Bacteroidota > Bacteroidia > Bacteroidales > Bacteroidaceae > Phocaeicola > Phocaeicola acetigenes. Next base: position 14,998 of record NZ_JAPZVM010000017.1, on the reverse strand, counting down.
TCACAAATTCCTGCCATAGTTCCCCCTTTCTTTAATAAGCCATCTGGAACAGATTATCTTCACCAATCAGACAGCCAATCTTACCAGTAGAATACAAGTAATTAACACGTTCTTTACGATCGAACCAGATATCAAGATCTGACATAATCTGGTTAGCTGGAGTACCAACAAACAACTGCTTAGGTGAACCAAATACAGCACGATGCGGAAGATTTAGTTTAGTACCGTTATTCTGATACTTCTGGATGAATCTGTCCCATATGGATACCCGGTAAACCAATGTACCGTTATACTCTGTTACGTCCAACCCTTTGAATATTTGTTCCCATGTAAGGATTTCCTTGTATTCACGCTTTAGGTCTTTTGCAAGAGCATCGCAAAGTGATTTGGTACAGAAGATGCCGGCACCGTCCATTGATGCAATACGTGAATCAGCATTTTCAAGAATACCATCAAAAATACTGATAGCAACTCCTGCTTCTTTCAGTTTACTGAACTGCAAAGCTGTTGATTCTTGATTATTAGCCTCAATTGCTGTTTTCTGACCTGCGTTGGCTGCACCTATAGCAAACAATTGCTTCCAGAATCCGTCCGCTGTCTTGAACAGTTCCACATCCACACCATCTGTAATCTGACCCGAAGATGTTGCATTTTGCGCCTCCGTATCCCCAAACCAGATAAATCGCCACAGCATATGTTTCACGGCCAAGTCCATTGCCGGATAAACGATATCATCCATATATTCGGTAGAAGACAAATCACCAATATCAGTTCCAGTTTTCAAGCAATATTCAGCAATAGTGTTCTGTAAATCAGTATAACACCACTGCAAAGGAATCTGCCAGTCTCCAATTTTCCATTCCTTCTCTGCAAAATTGATATTAGCCTTCTTATAGCTGGGATTACAGCCGGAACCTTTCCAACCGATATCATCCATATCACCAACCCATCCCAATTTATCGCCATTGTGCACATTCTGACGAAGGGTAAAGAAACGTTCTAATTCCTCATCAAGGAAGTTAGTCATAACCAACAATTCTCGGAGACTTCTAATAGCTCCGTTGTCAGGAGTCAGACTCGATAACTGCCCCCAAGTAATTCTTTCATTTGCCATACTTACTATTTACTAAATCTTTGTTTGTTCTTTTCACGAATAGCTGCAAGCTTCTTGTCGATCTTGCTCTCATGTTTTACCTCCGTTCTTCCTGGTACCTGAGGAGCACGGCCAGCCGGTACATACTTGCTGGCTGCAGCTTTTGTGAGTTTTTCAATACCTCCCGCTTTTGCTACAGCATCCAAAATCCTCTGTTCATCTTCCGTTTTGGCATTGGCTGTTAATTCTGCGACCTGCCGCTCTAACTCCGCGATGCGTGCTTCATTGTCTTCATTTCCCCCATCAGCGTCACGGATTTCTGTAATTACACCATCAGTAACCACAATAGTCTTACCATCCGGCATTACATGTTCTCCATCAGGAGAAGCCTTATCTCCCACTTGAGGATCACCTTCTTCACGCTCTACTGTCAATGTATCGCCACCCGCCGTTGTCAACTCTAAAGCGACAGCTGGCACATCCTCAATTTTCTCATAACCTGCTTTAGCAAGAATGCGCTCAAACAAGGACTTCTTTACAGTCATTTCATTTTCTTTACTCATAATTATTGTTTTAGTTGATACTTTAGCCGACTTCGGCATAATTACTTCACTGACAAATCCCAATTGTTTGGCAATTTCTCCACCGAACCACGTTTCTTTTGCCATTTGTTCTTCCAGAAGACTCCGGTCGACTCCGCATCGTTCGACATAAAGCGACAACATTCTTTCTCTCTCAGCTTCTAATCCTGCTTTAAGTGATTCCAAAGCAGAAATATCCAAAGAACCCTCAATTCCAGGACAAAAGGGAGAATGAATCAGAATCTTTGCGTGTGGATACATTTTTCTTCGCTCAATAGGAGCAGCCAGCAGAATAACTGTTGCCATGGATGCACATCTTCCCACTACAGTAGCAGAAATCTCCTTACCAGTAGCACGTAAAGCATCATAGATAGCATATCCCTCGGCTACATCACCACCGCATGAATGAAGTTCTATGTCAATGTGATTATCATCTGGAGTAACCCAACCCAGAAAATCCTGAACATCTGAAAATGACATTCCATCTACTCCGGTCAGATACCAGTTTTCCATCTTATCGGAATCTGCTACAATGTCTTTGTTGATGAATAATTTAGCCATATCTTGTAATCGTTTGAAACAAAGGTAAGAAACAGGATATGGCTATAAGAATTTATTAGACCAATAGCACTGACACGCCCTGTCAGTCATTTTTCACAAAAAAAGAGGTGAGCCTCTGCCCACCTCATACATCACATCTCCACTTTTGTAGAAAATTTCTTCACAATCCTATATATGGTTCTCTCATCGACATTGTATTCATCGGCAAGATACTGCAGTATATAAGTTTTCTTGTGTCCTTCACTTGTAAGACGCTGATAGTCCTTAAACAATTCCAAATATCTTACATCTGACGGTTGCACTGGAAGTGTTTGTAATTGCTCCATCACCCCCTTATGAGTTGTCAGAAATTCATATGCATTCATAAGCTACCGTTACTCTCTAAGAATTTAACTTTATTTGCGACCGAAGTAAACTCCTCTACCGAAACCTGTGGGGCAGGTGCCATCAACATACCTTTTGCTACGGCTCTGGCCAACATATCTTCTCCAATAGATTGACTACTTGACTGTGCAACATTAATAGGAACTCCCCCACCCATCATATTGAATGATGAGAGAATTGGGGCAAACATAGAGGTGGCTCTGGCCGTAATTACCGATTCCCCATTACTAAGTTGAGCCGGAACACTATCACTTGTTCCTGTACCTGGACCGGTAACTAAACCACCTGTTGCAAATTTAGCACTTTTTACCGTATTAATTGCTGTTGTTATGTTAGTTAATATGGTGGCAATTGTAGTGGCTATTGCTGCGATATTAGCAGGGAACGGTACCGACTGAGCCTGTGCCACACCTGCAGCTATAGCCTTACCCGTATTAATTGCAATTTCTGCTAACGCAAGTGTTTTACTCAAAATAGCAAACCCTCTATTGGATTCCCCTAATGCATCAAAAGCTGAAGACAAACCTGAAGTTATTGTCTCTATAGCTTCAAATTTTGTCTGTTCAATTTCAATTTCTTTTTCTGATATAGCTTGCTTAGCATCAATGTATTCTTGATTAGCCAAAAGCTTACGGTTCAGAAACTCCTGCTCACTTTCTCCTTCCTGTTGCTGTATGCTATTCAGTAACTCTAACTTCTGGGAAGCCTGTGCCTGAAGTATCTCTAACTCACTTGCTCCAGATTGCTGCATCTGCATGATTTCATTCTCCATCCTCAAGCGGACAGCCTCCTGCTGTTTTGCAGATATATCCTGCTCATGTTGCAGCGCCAAATCATCAAACAGCTTATTGTATTTATCTACAATAGCCAGCTTCATCTGCTCGGTCAGTTCCTTGTCTGAGAGCTCAGCATCACGCTGGGCAGCTAATTGTTGTAATCTCAATTGATACTCCTGTTCACTTCCTTCCTTAACAGCTTCAAGTTGCAGAGAAATAAGTTTTGTGCGTTCATCTATCTCTCTTTGAAGTTCTTCATCAGACAGTTTCTGTAACTCCACATTCTTCTGTTGTTCCAGAGAAACAATCTGACTATTGATGGCTTCCCTTGCTTTAACAGTAAGATTCTCTTCCTGCTTCAAACGAATCTGAAGGTCTTCAATCTGACGAGAATAGTTCAGTTCTATCTCCTTTCTCGCCTGCTCACGTTTATCCTTCACCAGTGCAAGCATAGCATCCTCAGCAGCTCTCACTGCTTCCAACTCAACCTGCTTAGCCTCTTTTGCTGCATCTGCTCTCTCTTTTTCAGCAGACTTTATCTCATTCGCCAACGACACTTCTCTGCCCAATAACTCACCTCTTTTATCCTGATATTCGGTAAGTGCATTGTACATTTCCACCTCTGCTTGAGCAATGGCATCATTTGTTTCTTTGGTATTATCGGCCATTGCATTCTGCTGCACCATTAGTTCATATCGTCTTTTAGCCAGCTCATAATTCTTCTTACTGGCTTCCTCTTCCAAACGATTAGCTTCTCTAATAGCCTCCATACGTTCTTTAGCTGAGACATTCAACTCATCATCAGCCTTAGCCTTCAATGTTGCAATAGTAAGCGCATTCTTAGCATTCTGCACCTGCAGATTACGTGTATCACGATCTATTGCTGCCTGCTCCTTTGCCATAGCGATATATCTTTCATTCTCTTTATTAACCGATGCAATATATTTCCCTAAAACTGGAATCTTTTCTAACTGAGTATTAATCCATTTTGCCATTTTTCCTCCAGCTTCTACAACAGATAGAATACTACTTGCCACAACCTGCAATACTTTTCCTATCCCATCCAACACCATTTTCATTGGAGCCAATACAGCGTTCCAACGATTAGTATTTTCCTCACTAGATTTAATACCCTTGGCAACAGCCATAATAACCACAGCTATGGCAGAAATAACAGCTACAATTGGATTGGCCAACAATGCGAGCAAAGACTTTGAAAAGTTCTTTACTGCAGTTCCTGCAGCCAGTGTTGCTTTCTGTATACCTCCCATTTCCTCTTGGACATCCATCAAAGATCCAATAAAGGGAACGTTGCTAGCTACAGCATTCTTGATAGCCTGCTCATAATTACCTACATTGCGATAATAACGCTGAGTTTCTTCCTCGCTACCCTTAATCGCATCAGTAATATCATTTATCTTATCCTTCAAATCTGTACCTCTGGCTCCCTTTCTTTCAGCCTCCGATAGCGCATCATATTCCGCAGTCAGATTGGATAACTGGGCACGTAGAGATACAAGGCTATTTTCTTGAGCTTTCTCCTGCTTAATCTGATTCTGCATAGTTTTTGTAATTACCCGTATTGAATCATTACAGTCTGCTATATATGCTTTGGAAGCTGCTATTTCTTCATTATACTGCTGGCGAGATATTTCTCCATTCTTTAATTGCTTTTTCAATTGTACCTCTGCAGCTCGCGCTTCGTCTATCTTGGTTTGGTATTCAGCAATTGCCTTTATAGCCTCACTATAGTTAACCTTAATATCAAGGATTTTTTCTTGTTTTTCTGCCATAATTTAAAGTTGAAATAATTTGCACTCACATATACCGGTCTTCTCTGCTTTAATGCTAATAATAGCATAGAACTTGCCATATTGTCCCAAGTAAATAGGGACAGACATATCCAACTTCTTCAGTTCATAGTCCGGAATCTCTATTAGCTCTGTTATTACCTTAGGTTCTCGAACCTCTTCCTGATAGGTCTTGTATTGCGTTGCTATAATACTTACCCAATCCATACCTTCGAATGTGGCAATTGTCTGATTTTCCATGACCAAAAGTCGAGGTATCAGATTATCATTATACTCCAATTCTCCATTTTCATTATACGAGTACAAAGGAATCTCTGTATATGGCCCAGTTCGAGAACTTTTAATCTCAGAAGCAGCAAATGGAAGAGTTATTACTTCCTCTTCTTCGTCCAATGTCTTATCATCAACATAGATTATCCCATCATTCTTCCCTTCATCATCATCCTTCCACTTGTAAATGTTTTTCTGCGCAAAGTTATCAAGGCTAAAGGATAGTATCTTTGGTCTATTCTGAGAATAAGATGCTACAACCCTTTTGGTCCAGTTGAGTGCTTTAGACTTGTTAGATACAATCTCATCCATCGTAATAAAACGTATTCCATCAGAATCCGGTATAGCAAACATCCCACATAGAGAAGATATCGCCTTAATAAAGTCTATCTGTTTAATATCCGGAAGATTAGGAACATAATAGAAACGATTTACATACTCTGATGTTTCTCTATTAGCAGATACATATATTTGATTGGCTTTAGGCTTTAAAGAAAGAGAATTACATGATTCAACTTGAATCCTTATGGATGTGTAATTTGTAGAAACCTCAAACCACAATAATTCTTGATCACTCAGTACAATATCATCATCTACTCTATATATAACTCTTCGCCTATACTCTCCTTGCCCATCCTGGCCCAAATTTTCCGTACGGACTGGGGTAAATATTTGCTCCATTCTGTTGTGATACTCATTGTACATGCCAAATTCAAAATCCTCAAAGTTATTATCTGAATTTATTAATATTAATGTCACATCAAAAGACACATGTACATCTATTTTTTTATATTTTGAACCAATCTTACAAATCAATTTTTTACCGGAAATGAATCTATAATCCCATTTAAGATAATAATTACTTTCCTCGTTTAGAGCAAATCCTAAAAGCAAGCGACTTCGCCCATATGGATTTTCCTCAGACTCTAGTACATTATACCAATTCTCATATTGCAATGAAACTTGATTACTTTCAGACTGTCTATCTGCATCATTTCTTGTCAGCAATGGTATAACCAATCGCTCTACAAAACCCTGTCTGGATTCAGGAATAACAAATTTCACTCCACTATCTTTACTTATCTTGTCCAATATCCATTTAGCGGAAACAGCTGGATGAAACCATGCATTAGGTTCATCATTCTTAAATCCATAACTCAACCAAGGCAAACGGGGTGAATTACTCAGTTCCTTACTCCACACAATATAATCCTCATTTTCCACCATGCCATAAGACAAGTCTTGCAATGTTCTATCTCCATTGACAATTTCAGCAAAAGCAGATACATTTCCCCACGCCATTGCTACATCTATTGTATCGGAAACTTCCATCAACGTAACACTAGCATCCGAAACAATTTCCACACCATTACGTAAATATCTGCCTTTATGGTTGATGCGTGGAAACCGTGTACTACATGCCGGAAGGTGTGCATGCTCTATTACCTTGCGGTTTCTCACAGTCATTGGCAACTTTATACTATATGTATTATTACTTACAATCTTGCTAACCTCTGTGAAAAGATTGCTCTTGAAATTCAATGTAATATTGGTATTATCATCAATATCCACTGCCTTATTGTCAATGTAAAGTTCGTTTTTCATAGGCTTTGTAAATTAAGTTCAGGAAGGACTATTGTACACACAAAATCCTGCAAAGAAGCTGATGTTTTCACATAATTCTCTACAGACACATTAACACCCATCCACTGAGCAACTCCATCTTGATATCCGCAGAACATATCCACAACAGGGGAGGTTGCAAGTTCGAATAGAAAATTATAAGTATCACTATCTACCAATGAAGCACAAACAGGAAGAGTTATACTCTCACTTTTACGCTGATGTCGCCCTGATCCCCCATGATATCCACTAATAAAACTATAACTCTGCATAATGTTTCTAATAAACTCTCCATCATTGCTCACCTGTCTAGTCTCTTCTCCTGGGAGAAACAACCAATAACAATACATGCCGTGTCTATTAATCCATCGAAGATATATCCCACACTCACTGTTATCAATTGTACACTCAATTTTTGTAGGAGTATTCATAAGTTCTTTAAACGGGACATCGAATGTATGATCAAATACAGAAGCTGAAAATTCATTTCCCGGAAGGTTGAACACAAGTGTAGTAGTAGCATTAATATCTATTGGGATTAAGTTCCACAACCCTTGTCCTGCCAGTACAATCGGCTCCGCTTGTTTACCGTCAACAATAACCTCTACATTACCAATTGTAGCAGAATACATACTCACTGAAAATGGATAATTCTTAAACCAAGTCAACTTCCGACTTCCATTAAATCGTTCTCCTATTCTCATCACTCCCCAAATCACAAATACAGAAAAACAGAAACTATCATTCGGTACATCTATACTGATATCTAATTTACGCCCTAACTTACTATCCGATACTGCTTTTTGAGAATAATCTATTATAGTACTTTCTAACGCATCAAAGAATCCTTGCACATAGGAAGAAATATCAAAGAACACTGAATCCCCATACATTTCCCTACTCTCTTCATACGATACACCACTCTGAACATCTTCTACCGTAACTTTTACCCAATCAAAAGTCTTTCCGTAAACATTAATAATTATTGGATTGAAAGCAAAGGCTATCATATCCGGATATTCAACTGTTACTCCACTAAACTCGCTCTTCCTCATTGAAATTCAAATTAATATGTTCTACTTCTGCATCAAACACTCTCAATATTCTACTCATAATTACTTCAATGGTGTCTTCCATATCAGAAGAATATATATCCTCCTTCTGACCAGACCGATACAACTGTGTTCCTTCACTGGCAATCTTTCGGGCAACTAGATAAGCAAAAGATTTAGGACGATTTACCTTGATACCCTTATCCTCCATCCACTGCTCAATTATTTTGTAAAATCCTTTTGGCACCTTACCTGATTTTCTTCCGGTTTCCAAAACGCCAAAAGCCTGACGCCCCCACAAGATGGCTCCATCCTCAGTTTCCTCTACCACTAAACTGTCACGAGTTGCTCCAGAAGCAACTTGTCCCGCAGCTTCATGTCTGGCAATAATTCGCCCCTTGAGTCCCTCTAGTTCATCACAGACAATCCGAATTACATCACTCCTTAGACTTTCCATAGACTATTTCCTCCACGCTTTTCGTTGGGCACAATACTGTTCCTGAGAGCTCCTTTAGCTGCAAGGAAATAGTGATTCCTGTTACATTCACACTCAACTTGTCGTAAAATACAGAATAAGGGATATCACCTGTTACCTGCTCGAATAATCCGGAACGGTTCAGATTTAGGACAAACTCCTTAGCCATATTCTTACACCTTTCGATTACTGAATCATTCTCTGTCCCATCAAAGTCGAAGTCTGACTTATCCATAAAAGCTATCATACAATTCGGATAATCTTTTAGCTGTGTCATGCCCAAACTTAATGCCCCACTAACTGGGAGAAGATTTAATACAGCAGGAAGAGGAAGCTTGTCAAGCCGTATGTTTGCAGTCTGCCAATTGTCAAAGATGTAAGTCACACCAGCCATCTTATCGACAACACTTTTGATTTTCTGTTCTACCGTCATCATTTCTTATTTTTGTTTAGGTTTTTTCTTAATCTCCGTTCAAACAGCACTTTCTTAGCATCCATATCCAAGCACTTATATACACGTATCCACGGAACATATTCTACCGCCTCATGATCTGTTATTCCCATTCTTTGAGCATAATAGTCAAGCAGCCCAAACAACCCAAAATTCAGCCGGTCCACTCCTGCTTGCTTTTCTTCGGGAGTTGGAGGAACAGAGGTCGATGCAAACAGCTTATTAATACGCTTGACTTCTTTAGCCACCCAATATACAAAGCCCAATACCTCCACTGCATCAGCCTTGAGCAATCTACTCTCATTGATAGACAACAGTAATCTGCATGGAATAAACAAGAAATCTTTACCTGTAGCAATAGACTGTAATTGCATAAGCTCACCCATTGTCAAATCGTTCAGCGTCTCCGGTGTTTTTCTATGGCAAACAGAATACGGTTTCGGTAAAGCTTCCATTCTTTGCTGTAAAGCTTCCATATCCGAAGCTAAATCACTTATCTTAATAAACTCATATAATGTCATATCCTTCCAACTTTAGCTTTAGGTCTGTGAATCATTGGTTTAATTCGGAAATACATAGCCATAATCAGCATATCCAAATAGTCAGGAGAATGACCCAATATTTCCTTCATCTTTTCTTTGCTGATTATCCCTTTCTTCCGAGTATCTGCATCAATATGCGCCTGCTTGAGAACAGACAACTCTTCGACAATTCGCTCCCGTTGTGCTTCTGAGCAAACTATACGAAGCAGTCTATTGTTAACCATCTCAGCCAGCTTAAAGGCACACTCAGACTTTAGGTTGTCAAACTCCTTATTGAGAGGCTGAGTTCCTCCATGAAACTCCTTGATTCCGTTCAGATAGCTTTCAAGATAACTACCCAAACCATCAGAGTCCGCTATCATCTTACTGCGAGGAATTGAACACTCTATCATCATACGCTTCAAGTCTGTCTCAATGGATTTCCCAGTACTATACTCCTGGTCCAATTTGATATAGCATACATTCCCTTTCCAGTGTCCGGCCACAAAACGGTCACGCCCCTTCATCGCAAGGTCGGCAGAACCGGTAGATTCACCTGCAGGAGTAACAAAATCATTTGTAAACAAGTCACAAATAGCATCATAGTCACACAAGGCAGTCGGATCATTGTCATACTCCCAGTTTCCGAAGTACAGACGTTCTTTTGTAACTCGGTCTTTCGTGTTACGCAAGCTCTCGATATAGTCTGCCGTAGCCCAAGGATTATCCTGCACCAAAGCTTGAATGAAAGCATACGGTTCTTTTAGCTTACCTTCTTTCCACGGTTTGTAGAAGTCACGGTAAAGCCAGTTCTTCTTCGGGTTACAGGTAATAAGTATCTTCCCTGGCACATTATATACATCATTCATATGGCGTCCGATACGAGTTTTTAGAACCTCAAAGGCAAGATAATGCACCTCACCAGCTTCCTCAATCCATCCTCCGGTGTACTCTTTTGAACCTAAACGCTCATACATCGGGTCTTTTACAGGATAATAAGTGAGGTCTAGAAAGATTATCTCGGAGCCATTATCAAAACTTATACCCTCATCCGTTGACTTATATGCAGTAAAGCCATGCTGCTTTGCAACCTTATCAAAGGTTACAGCAACAGACTGACGGCTATCTTTCAAATTATTTCGGCCAACAAACCAACGCGTACCAGGAAGGTAGTAGCCACACTGCATAAGCCATTCACAGCCTAACCATGATTTGCCACCACCTCCGGCACCACCATACAGCAGGTACTTCGTTACGTCATCGCGAAGATAGTTGTATGCCAACCGTTGTTTTAAATTGACCTTTTGCTCCATATCACTTCAATTTATCAGCTTCCGGAGTATACGGAAGAAAATCAAATCCTTTGAACGGTTTTCCTTGTGTTGTATGGTCCACTTCCTGCTTGTCAGCCAATCCCAAAGTACGTGCAATGATGTTTGCATTGAAAGCCCCAACACAAGCCCCTTCGAACTGCTGCGTCTTGATGGTTTCCTCCACACGCGCGATGACTTGCAGAAAATCTTCATCCCCTTTATTTATACAATCATCCCGAAAGCTACTCCACCACCTTGTAGAAGCACCTAAATACACGCATAATCCCATGAGAGAGTACGGTCTTGATGTTGGGGTAACTTCCTGCTGAGTATGCTGCTGGTTCTCCGTTATGATTTCATTTCCCTTAGCCACTCTAACCGGAACAGTCTTCTTTACTGCCTTTCGGGTAGTCCAAGGATTTTCATCGCACCATTGGAAATATTCACACGCTGCTTCCCATAGAAGTTCCGGCGTGGCAAAGAGCTTATCTCTGCCATGCTTACTTCTCAACATCCAAAACTGATTTCCCTTAGGTGCAGCCATTATTATAACTTTTCAAATATTGGTAATATGTCTTTATCCAAATCCCATCTTCTATTATTAGGAAGTGGAAGAGTAAACTCTGCTTGTAATGCCTTCATGTAATCCTCCTTTTTCGCTTTCCGCTCATTAACCGTCATAACCTGGAATGAAGATCCGCGAAGCTCTCGTTCTTGGCCAACCGGAACACCTCTTTCAAAGATTTCAAATGTATCACCGATATAAGCCTTGTTCAGACGGACCACGTCAGCGGTTGAATGATAATGCTGGAAATACCATTCTCCAAAACGGAAGTTAGCTGTGAAGTTATTAGCATCGAGGAATACCGCCTTCGAACGATAGTCATGAGTTTCTTTCCTTTCAGATGACTTCTGGACAAACAATAATGGAATGCCAGACCAGAAAATCTTACCTCCAGGCTTACACAAAGCAGAAAGAGTAAGCAAAACATTCTTTTCATCCTCAAGAGAATTTACTGAGTTCAGTACACTATCACATACGACCACATCATACAGTCCATATTCCGACAGAGTTCTGCAAAGAGCTGTACAATCCTGACGTATCTCCTTCTCATCTATGATATCAGCTCCATCCTTACGATGGAAGAACTCAATAGCGTCAATCCGATATCCTTTCTTCTGCAACATAGTCACATAATCCTTTTGGCCAGCCCCGAAATCAAGTACACGTGTCTCTTTTGTTATATTGGGGATTACTAAAGACTCATATAAGGTCGAATGGCTTCTACTGCTCGGAACTCCATTCTTTTGGCGTAAGCGCGCCTTTTGTGCAAAAGACTGTATATAAGTCTTTCTCTCCAAGTGGGAATACTCAAACACCCCATACTCTTTCGAGAAATAGGATAAAGCCAGTTCATCCTTTCCTTCCGGAAGGACATAAACAAGCAGATCCATTCCCAAAAGTTTTACCGTCTTGGCATATACGGTAGAAATTATAACCTTACCAGTGTGATCGCATACAGCATTGGCAAACTGCCCATACCGAAGAATCATTTTCGTAAGGTCCACCACACGAGAGTTATTCCCTCCTTTTGTTATAAGAGTGATATCCTTATTCGGAACAGTAAAAAAACCTTCGGCACCAGCAGGAAGAGCCACATGAATGTCTGGTTGTATTTCAGATACCTCACATTCTGCATAGTTGTGAAGCTGATTAAAACGTACCTCATCGGTTGAGTTTACCCCATCGAGGATAAATGCCGGCACATGGGTATATCCCAGCAGCTTCATTGTCTTAGTACGCTGATGCCCTGCCATAATACGATTGTCAGACCTACGGATAATGATAGGCTTGATAATGCCAAGCTCTATTATTGACTTCTTCAAATTCTCCTGAGCTTCCGGAGTAAGTAACCTCGGGTTATATTCTGCAGGATTCAATACCGATATATCTATATACTCCATCATACTCCCAACAGATTATTGACAAAGCCAATCATTACACCATTCTCTTCCAGATACTCATTGGCCCGCTGTTTCAGTCCTTCAAGTTCTATATCAGTTATCGGTATCTTATACCCCTCAAATGCCAGGTACTTGATATGCGCTCCAGCTTCATAATTTTCATTCCGGAGTACGTTATGAGTATCTTCTATCTCATTAGAGAAATCATTCATCTCAGGGAAGCTGATACCGTCCAAGCCCCACTCCATCAACTCACGACAATCCCATTCAAACAAACGTGTCATATCCCATTGTCCATTGCTGACATTATCGCGGATAATGATTTCACGCTCGCGCTCCTCTGTCAGATTCGGAATAAGAACAGTTGGGACTTCTTGAATTCCAAGCTGAACACATGCTTCATAGCGCTGGTTCCCTGCAATAATGACCAGTTCTCCAGTACGATCAGAAAGGATAATCGGTCGAGCTTCAAAGTAATCCGGATTCTTTTGTATGGATTCTTGTAGCTTAGCCAGTTGTTCCTTCGTTATGGAACGAGGGTTATTTTCCAGCCTTTTTAAAGTCTCTGTTTTTCTGTAAATTACTTCCATATTTCTCAGTATTTGCGTTACAGAAACAAATTTACCCGATAACCGCCACAAAGCAGTTGCCGGGTATATGCAAAGCACTGACAGGTAGTTGTCAGTAGGATTTTGATTCAGTTATTTCTTTGTGTATATTTGAAAGCAGAATTTCTAAACAAAATAAAACATGGAAATAAGCATCAAAAGTGAATCCGAAAGATTCCAGCAATTTTTATTAGAAGAAAACAATAACAATATTATTTTCTCTGGTATTTATGGGATTGGAAAATCTTACTTCATCAACGACTTTTTCAATAATCAACACCCTAAGGAATATATACCAATTATTCTTACTCCTGTAAATTATTCTGTAGCCAACAATGAAGATATATTTGAATACATTAAAGCAGACATCCTATTGCAATTATTAGGAAAGGTTGCATGCGACTTAAAAGAATGTAAAATATCAACTTCGGTAGCGACCTATTATTATATCAAAAATAACTTAGGCTCCATTATTGGAAATATCCTTTCAACGGCAGAAAAAGTATGTTTCCAAACAGATATAATCAACCAGCTCTTAAAATTAAGAGAAAATATTAAACAATTTCAAGAAAGTGACCCTATCCAAGAAGATAAAGAAATAGAAAAGTTTATAACTGGGCTATCACAAAAGCAGGGTTCTATTTATGAAAGTAATATAATTACCCAAATTATACAGACTCTGATTTCAAATGCAAAAGAAGAAGAAGAAAACCACAAAGAAGCCGTTTTAGTTATAGATGATCTAGACCGTATAGACCCAGAACACATATTCAGAATACTCAATATTTTTTCAGCTCATAATGATTTCTGTGGGGGCAATGAGCACAAGTTTAAGTTTGATAAAACAATATTGGTCTGCGACATTGAAAATATCAGAAAAATCTTTCATGCTAAATATGGTGCTGATGTTGATTTTTCAGGCTATATAGATAAATTTTACAGTAAGGAAATTTTCCATTTTGATAATGTGAATGAGATAGCAAAATGTATAGCAAATCAAGTAGTAAAAATTAATTCTGACTCAGATATATTTATAGAAGATAATTATTCACATATAGCTTTAGTGTTCATCTTAAGAAATCTAATCAACTACAATCTCATAAATATTCGAACGCTAGAGAAATTTGAATATACATATAATATAGGGCATCGTTGTATACTTTATAATACTCAAAGATACTCGATAGCACTTTCACCAGCACTTACCATTTTTGAGTTCCTTAAACGTGTATCAGGATCGCCAGAGGCTTTAATGTCAAAATTTGAAATTCTTTCAATGAAAAATAAATTTTACAATAAATACGATGAAAATTATATACCTCAATCATTTATAATATTAGCTGATCTTCAAAACAATCAATTAACTAAAACCGAACAGTTAAACTATAAAGGAATAAATTACAATATTGATGTAAACAAACCTATGCTAATCACTAATAATGTAGATTATAAAAGTTTAGATGAAGTTCCTGTGAATTTATTTGAAATGATTTATGACGCATATTCAAATTATC
>NZ_JAPZVM010000016.1:0-32693 GCF_027529745.1 Phocaeicola acetigenes | reverse complement strand
AATAAAAGCTTATCTTTGCATCAAATTTAGAACAAAAAACAAATCATGTCGAGCATTCGTTGTTCAATAGCACGTATTTTTAGAATCCGTGCATAGTCTATACTGGGAATCCTAATCTCAGTTTTCTTATCACCTTCAACTCTTTTTGAGGGGAAAATTTCTATTATCATTTATTCATGAGGTTTATGATGCAGATGCTATATCTGTATCCGTAACCCATTATAAGAAAACAAGTATGTACTTTAATAAAGCTCGATTATTATATCTTATCGTATTTTTCCTGTATTCCGGCCTAAGTGTGTCCGGACAATCGATTCATGTTTCAGGAAGAGTACTTCAACAAAATACGCAAACACCTGTTGAGTTTGCTAATGTCGTTCTATTCAAACAAGATTCAGTCTTTCTGAAAGGAACAACGACAGACACTATCGGAAGATTTGAATTTGAAAATCTTCCCACAGATAATTATGTGCTGTCAGTATCCTGTTTAGGATTTGAAACAAAGCGGATTTTGATACAGAATCTGACGGAATCAGCACAAATAGATGTGTATTTGAATGAAAATGTTTTGTTACTTGGGGAAGTGGTGATTTCTGCTTCTTCCACAATAAACAAGATTAACCAACGGATTGTGTTCCCGACAAAATTGCAAATCAGCCATTCTGCCAACGGAATGCAATTGCTGAATACAATGATGCTTCCCGGCTTGAACATCAATCCGATGCTGAATACGATTTCATCATCCGACGGCGGGAAAGTCATTTTGCAGATTAACGGCGTAAATACCACGCCGGAAGAAATTCAGACCTTGCAACCCCGCCAAATCAAGCGGATAGAATATTCGGATTATGCAGGTATCCGATACGGACATGCTTCCAAAGTTATCAACTACGTGGTAGTAAGGGATGATAAAGGCGGTGTTGTTGGTGTGGATTTGATGAACTCGCTGAATATCCTTGCAGGGGGCGATGTATTTTTCGCTAAGTTTAATAAAGGGAAGTCGGAATATGCATTGAATTACACAACTGCTTTTCAAAAAATCAACAGCAACAACCGGACACGTACAGGAAGTTATCGGTTCAGAAATTCTATCCCATTACAGAGAGATGAAATCGGAGATGGCGGAGATTACTCATATCAGATGCACGATGTTACTTTCGGTTATAACTATCAAAAAAATGATTCGACATTCTTTAATGCCAAGTTGAAGTATGCCTTGACGGATCATCCGCATAACGATTTCAAAAGTAATCTGAAAGAAAATAGCATAGAGATAGGACAGATATTGGATGGTGTCAGTCAGAAAATAAATACTCCAACAATGGACTTATACTATGAGCATGGTTTGAAAAACCAGCAAAAAATTTACGTCAACATTGTCGGAAGTTATATCAAAGCAGAAACAGATCGCAACTATATCGAATACAATGATATTGATACTATTTTTAGAGAGCAGTTTGGTTTGACTTCCGATAAATATTCATTGATAGCAGAAGGAATTTATGAGAAGAGTTTTACTTATGGAAGTTTGAAATTTGGGGTAAAGCACGTACAATCATTTACGAAGCAGGAAATTCAGCAAAATGGAGTATTTCAGTCAGATTTGAAACAATCAGAATCTTCTATTTTCTCAGAGTGGCTCCATAGTAAAAATAATTTCAGCTATTCTTTTGGGTTGCGGATTAATCGAGTGCATTTTTCTAACACTTCGACCAATAAGAGTTATTATAACCTTTTGCCCAAAGTCATGTTGGGGTATAGGTTGAATGAAAATTCTTTTATCCGTTACGATGTGGAGATGACTCAGACCAATCCGACTTTAGCTGAATTGACCAACACGGAAATTAGGATCGACCCTTATCTTGCCGAAAAAGGCAACTTATCATTAAAGCCCTATAATAATCTGAATAACAATCTTTTTTACGAAAACAAGAAAGGATTATTTACATTCAATGCTAACCTGAGACATCATCACAAGCATAATCCCATCATGGAATCACTTAAAGAGCAAGGCGATGTATTCTTGATAATGTCTGAAAATATGAAGAGCTGGAACAAATATAATGCTGAAATGACCCTAAAGGTGGGAATGATAAAAAACATACTGCAATTTTCTTTTACAGGTGGGTACAGTCATTTCAACAGTCAAGGGAAGAATTATTCTCACACACATTCTAATTTCTATTATAGTGCGAATGTTTTGGCAATGTATAAGAAATGGATGTTTATCGGTCAGATACAACCATTTGACGAAAAGCTGTATGGTGAAACCCTTACTAAAAGCGGTAACTATCACTATTTAGCCATTCAATATAACACCGATAATTTCTCTTTTGGCATAGGAGCGTTCAATCCATTCCGGAATGTTTCACGTACTATTATAGAGAATAAAAATAATCAGTCACCTTTCAGGCGGGAAAGCTTCAGTAGTGCCTCCCAAACCATTGTTGCTACTCTTACGTGGAACTTTAGTTTTGGAAAAACTCACAATTCAAGTAGTAAGTCTATTGAAAATAAGGATACTGATTATGGTATAAAAAGCAGTTACAAATAAAGGAGTTTGTTATGAATGAAAATAGCTTGGAGTTATTCAGTCTATTATCTGACACTCCACAAGTTTCAAAAGAAGAAATGCAAAATGCCTATAAACATTTTACGGAACAGATAATAGCGATCAGTCAATCCGAACAAAGCT
This sequence comes from Phocaeicola acetigenes, assembly GCF_027529745.1. Classification (NCBI taxonomy): domain Bacteria; kingdom Pseudomonadati; phylum Bacteroidota; class Bacteroidia; order Bacteroidales; family Bacteroidaceae; genus Phocaeicola; species Phocaeicola acetigenes. The sequence continues at coordinate 29,998 of NZ_JAPZVM010000016.1, read as the reverse complement.
ATCATGAAATATTTCGGAAACTGAATATTACCCGTATCGAGTTTGATTCTTTGAAATCATCATCTTTTTATGAGTTGAAAAAAAAATGAGCTCAAAAAAGTATATCAACGGAAAGTGATGATGTTGCTTGAATCTGAAATTGATTTGCTGAAATTTACTTTCTTGCGAACAAATCACTTCTCCAACAACAACCAATCAAATATCCCCAAAGTCTATTTTATCCCCAATTCTCGAAAAGGATTGGGAATTGACAGTATGGGAGAATTAGCCGTATCGTTTGAACTCTCCGGGCAATTTGTTAATGAAGCAGGAATCTCCGTTCCATATATCCATATTGCCCATGCTCTGGAACAAGCCTTCAATTTCACGTTTGGGAACGTTCATAAATCTAAGGGTAGAGTATTCAAGCGCAAACCTTTCAATCTTACCAAAGCGTTGGATTACCTGAAAAATCTCGTCATCCGGGAAAATCGAAACAGGGTTGCAAACAAAGATGAAAAAAGATGATTTTATAATTCACTAATTTATAGATGTTTGCAAAACGGCTTTAGGGGAGTCCATAGGGATTCCCCTATTTTATTTGCTTCGTTCTTCCGTCCTTTGCTTCGTCAATGCATTGGACACAAGTAGTATTAATCAGTAAAACGAAGTAAATCATGTATATCAATAACGAAGATTTTGAAATATGGATGCAGAAGTTATCCAAAAAATTGAGTGAGATCGGTCAAGACTTGAAATCACTCATCAACACCAAAGAAGTATTTGACCCAATAAAAGAGACTCTTTTTTTTACTTGTATATATAAATTATTCTGGATTATAGTTCTGTGTTTACTTTTATTTTCCCTATTGTTCTCTGTTCGTCACGTACCCGGCAAAGTTCCCGGTGTGCTTTTTCCTTATATTCCTGAAGGACTTTGATTTCGTTACGAAATAAAAATTCAACAAGGATATTATTGTTTTATACAAACTATACAAATGTAGATATTAAAATTGACTTACAGCTGTAATTATGAAATAAATAAGCTACATCCAGCACCATATTTTACTTCACGATAATGACATCATCAAGGTTGGTGGTGTACTGCTTGCTAATGTGTTCGCATTTGAGGTGCCACGACTTGCCTGTGGTGCCCTGTACAGCTACCTTTATGGTGTTGTGGCCGTTCTTGCGGTTAATGGCATCTATGGCAGCGGCCAGACGTGACTGCTTCTCACGGTCTATGGTATCAAAAAGGTTGGTCTGGATGGCAGAGTCAGGAACTATGTTCCAGGCAATAACACCGGCTTTCTTATATAAATATCCCCCCTCTTTGCGGAAATCCATGCGGAGTGCCCGGACTGCAGTGCTTACAAGTTCCTGAAGGTCATTTGTAGGTACTTGTAGGTGGATGGTGCGGTTGATGCAGTGCTGCGGAAGATCCAGACGGAAACGGCTGGTATAGGCGAAGACTGTTATTTCCGTGCAGCAACTGTGCTGCATACGGAGCTTGCGCACACATTCGGATGTGAAGTTGGCGACAGCTTCCTCCAGGCTGGAGAGTTCGGACAGGCCGGAGTCAGGGAAACTGCGACTGGTACAGATACTCTTCTTCTGCGGCAGTTCCTCGACATCGATGCAGGATTCTCCGCGAAGCTCCTTCCAAGTGCGCACACCGGTAATTGTAAGTAATTTTCGCACGAAACTCTCGCTTTTCTGAGTGAAATCTAAGGCGGTATTTATACCATAATAGCGCAGCTTATCCAAGCTCCGATGGCCGATACCCCAGACTTCGCCAATTTCGAACCCTTGTAAAGCTTTGATTCGTTTATCTTCCGTATCAATGATACAAACACCTCCATAACCCTTGTACTTTTTCCCGTATCTGCTTGCTACCTTCGCCAGAGTCTTTGTAGGAGCAATGCCCATTGTAACCGGGATTCCTGTACCCTTTCCGATGGTCTTTACAATCTTCCGACCATAGGAAACCAGTTTCTCCCCTTCTCCGAAGCCTGAGAGATCCAGGAACGCTTCATCAATCGAGTACTGTGTCAGTTCGGGCGTGAACTCGGACAGCAACATCATTACCCGGCGGCTCATATCACCATACAGATTGTAGTTGGAACTGAAGACAGCCACATTATTTGCTTCCAAGATATTACGGATCTGATAGAGAGGTGTACCCATCTTGATACCCATTGCCTTTACTTCGTTGCTTCTGGCCACGACACAGCCGTCATTGTTCGAGAGAACAACAACAGGTTTGTCACGGAGCAGCGGATTGAACACGCGCTCGCATGAGCAGTAGAAGTTATTGCAATCGACAAGGGCTATCATAATATCTACAATTTTGACCAAATCATCTCATAACTGTCCTCTCCAGTCAGTTCGTCAATGAATTTTCTACTAATAATAAAGGCATTTCGTTTGTAAAAATCAATAGCCCTTATGTTTTTTACATAAACATTTAATTTAAGTAGATGATGATTTAGTTTTATATAATCCAGTAGTCGTTTTCCAACACCTTTAGAACGATACTTTGAATCTACAAATAAGCCTTCTATAAAGTCGTTATTTAAACCTATGAAACCAGAAATTGAATTATTATATAGACTTATATAAACCTCAGACTGGGATAAAGCAGATTCGACAAAATGGAGATTATCAAACCAAAAATCTCTCGATATAAAGTTATGAACTTCAACATTAGAGTCAAGCCATATTTTTAAAACTTCAGATATATCATCTTCTTCCAATTTCCTAATCATCTCTTTCTAAGCTGTCTTTTTATGTTGTAGGTAAGAACTCCCCATATCAGGAAGTTGTTCTCCTCTGTAATCTTAATAGGAGTGTATTCCTCGTTGGCCGGAACGAGCCAGATACACTTTTCCTTATCGTCAAAGCGCACCGTTTTAAGCGTGAACTCTCCATCAATGAAAGCCACAACTATGTCACCGTCCTGAGGTTCCAGGGCCTTGTCTATGACCAGCAGGTCGCCGTCATCTATACCGCAGTCCTTCATGGAATCTCCGGAAGCACGGGCATAGAAAGTAGTTGCCGGATGGCGTATGAGTTCCCGGTTCAGGTCTATGCTGTCAGTCATGTAATCCTGAGCCGGTGACGGGAACCCTGCCCTTACGCCCTGGTCGGCAAACGGCAATGGCAGTTCGCTGCTCAGGTCGGCAGAATACATGGTAAGTTTTATGCTCATCCCAGTAGTCCTTTCTCCAGCATTTCCTTACGAAGAAGTTCTTTTTCAACTTCATTCATGTCAGCCAGTTTTAATCTGTGGGGATTCTGTCTCTGATAAGCCTTAACATCTTCAATTACATTCTGGAAGTCATACAGAAACTCGCGAGAAGCGCCATGCCTTCTGTAGATTTCAATGGCTGCTTCCAATACTTCTACCGTACAGGTATCGTCACCTTGAAATACAGTTGCCGGTATTTGATTTACGACGCATTTTCGTAATAAAGCAAGTTGATCTTTCATATTTTGATTATGTTACAAATTCAAAAATAACATAGAATAATTTAGTTGTGTAATTTTATCCTAATCATACACCCTCTACAGATAGTTGTGATACAGATAAATGGATAGTTGTGTAAAACCGTCCCTATTAAATATTTTTCAATTTACTTATTGAAGCGACAAACTCTTTGGCAGGTTTGAATGCAGGTATATCATGTTCCGGCACAATTAATGTAGTGTTTCTGGAAATATTGCGAGCGGTTTTCTCTGCCCTATGCTTTAGGATAAAGCTGCCGAAGCCTCTTAGAAAGACAGGCTCCTGATTTGCTAATGAAGATTTTACTTCAGACATGAATGCCTCTACTACTGTTAATGCTGTTGCGTAATCAATGCCAGTAGAATAAGATATTTGTTTAACCAATTCAGATTTTGTCATATAGCTATTTATAAAGGTTTATAATAAATGCATTAAAATGGGCACAAAGATAATAATTAGGAAGCATCAGATTTCAATAATGACAATTTTAAAGAGCCATCACACAACAAATCATAGTATAAGTAAAGCAACGGTTTTAAATAAGACTGGATAGCAGGAACCTGCAAATATATTTTCTTATTTACCATAACACACGAAAGCTTTTCATAACCGTTAGGGATATGCTTATTAAGCTGTGAGATAAAATTAATAATCTTTTGAGGAGTAGGCCAGTTCAAGAACTGAATGGTCACATTCATATCATCATAACAAACAGATAATTTATAAGAAAGATCTTGTGAGGTAACGAAAGAAGAAATAAAAAGCAGAGCCTCTAAATAATTGCTACCAGCCATTACTATTATATCTCTTTCACAAGAAATTTTGGACAAAACATAATCAATCAGTAAAGTTGAAGATGAAGCAAGTAAATATCCTGTTGAGTCTGGATCACCGGATTTATCCAGACCAAAGAAAAAGACAGGATTCCAGCAGATATATACAGAACCAGACTTATCTGTGCGTATTGAAGCCAGGCACTGATTATCGTCAAACAAAAGTCTTGTAGTTCCCTTAACAGGATCAAATTGAAATAGGTTGCGATAGGCATCCAGCCCTGATTTATCTTGATGTATAGATTTGAGCAAATAGCCATGCAGTCCAGATACATGCTTTAGTTTCACATTTGTTTCTTTTGCCGAAACATCAAACAAATAATCTATTATTTGTTGTCTGTTGCAACGAACAGGCAGGGAAAACTCTTCGCAATCTTCCAATTCTTCTAAATTAACCTTCAGTAATTCAGCCAGCATAATAACCGAAATATCCGTAAAACCGTATAATTCCATACAGCAAATTACGTTATTTTCATTACAGTAAATGACATAACCCCTGTTGTTGATTCTATAAAGGCGAAAAAAATCACCATACTCTACTGGAGTATATTCTTTGAAAAGCGACTGGAAATTCATATTTGATATTTTTAAAGTGACAAATCATTATTTTTATGTTTCTTTTTCCGTTTCAAAGGCGGAAGATCATCTTCTCTATTTTTCCTGCTACCGCCGGTAATATCAATATCCGGTATAAAAGGAAGAGCAGAATGTGACATATACTCATTATCGCGTTCTAAAGACTCTCGCCACTCCCCTACTCTGTGAATCGTGTTGTCATGCAACAACGGTTCATTGGAGAAATGACTCAGAATATTAGCATAGGTAAATTTGCGAGATATATCGGAAGCCTTAAATTCAAATGGAATATCTGTATCCATGACGGAATAAGTAAGTCCATATATGCCTTTACTATTCACATGTTCCTTTATACCTATACCAGATTCTTTCAATAAACGCTTAAATTCATCATAAGAATCTGATTTATCCAATATCAGATTCAGTTTATTGAACAAGTAATGTTTCTGTTCATCGTATGACATTGACTTTGCATCAAAGTTCATATATCCATATCTGAATTTCTGAGGCAAGGATGTATCCTTAATATAAAATGAATCTTCGGACAGACCATAAACATAATAGGACTTGTCTTTCTTACTTGTCAGACGCATATACACTCCTTCCTTCTGCAAATTGGCCCTGAACTCCTGAAAGGTGGTACTTGAAGCAAAAGCTTTATCAAGTCTGGATAAAAGATCATCCTTATATAAAGATTTCAGGAAGCCACCTTTTTTAAGGATAGAAAGAATTGAATCATATTCATGATTGCCAAGAACTGACATCCATTCTTCATTGCTCAGCTTTGATTTTTGTAATCTGTCGCCAAGCAGTTCAGCTGCACCTGAAGAAGATAAAATACTCATCACCCTTTCTTTAACAGCATAATTTCTGAGTGCTTTCTTTAAAGCATTATCAAAATAGTAGCGCTGTCCGGATATTGAGGATAATCGTTCTTTAGTTCTTTCGTTTGCTTTAAGGCTGACAAGATTATATTTCTTTTCAAGTTCCCGTGCTAACTTTTCAGAGCGTTTGTAATCCAAAGAATTTGATACGGATTTACCTTCTGAATCTATGCGACTGTGTAATATATGGACATGAGAGTGTTCCTTGTCTTTATTTAAAATAATGGAGTAACAACAGTTCCCATAACCCATCTTCTCCATATATTCCTTAGAGAGATTAATCCAATTAGCCTCAGACAATCTTTCACCTGGAGAAAGATTCAAGGTGATTTCAGAATAAGGTAATTTCACCCTGTCATTAAGCGAAGAGAAAAGAAACATATAATCAGAAAAAGAAGATAAAGAATCACCCGTAGAGTTGAATAATTCTTTTGCTTCACCAGAAGAAATCTTCTCCAACTGATAATCAATTTTTCTGCTTAATGTTGACATGGATGAAAAAGCTGGTTCAATTTTAGCAATCATATCAAACAAGTTTTTTTGTTATTACTGATAGCATATTTAAAATATCGTGTAGTTCTTGAAGATAAAGTTTAATATTATCTTCATGAGGAATCAGATTAATTTGTTTCGCTATCTGATTGATATTGTTCCCTATTCTCTTTAATTCTATAACGGTTTGAACATCAGTTTTAGTAACTAATTTATCATTAATAACTAATTCTCTTATAATTTGAGCAATAGTTTTACCTCTTTCTTGAGCCATTTTACTCAACTTTTCCTTCTCCTCAAAAGTTAGTCTTAACTCTAAACGAGCTGTTCTTTTCTCATTCATGAAATTATATTATTATAATGAACAAAGTGAGTTATATACATCAACTCGGTTGATGCAAGGTGTTTTTGTACGTACAAAAACATACCTTGCGTGTACTAAAGTAATCAAGATAATTATGATAAGCAATAAAGCCTGGATATTTTATTGATTTAATTAACCTGGATTAAAAAAAACAAGGACGTAATAAGTAATTATGTAACAAACGTAAATATATAACAGAATAACATATGTTACATATATACAATATTACATACGTTTATTAGTTACATCATCACTTTATAACATTAGTAACAATGTAATATTATAACATTGTTACATTATTACTTTATTACTTACTTAATTTATAACATATTTTCTTACGTTGTTAATATCATAATATAGTAAATATGTTATTTATTAATATCTTACGTTAGGAATAAATATCTTACTTTTTCAAGTAATAAATAATGTGATTTCTTGCATAAGTAATTTATAAAGTATATATTTGCAAAAGAACATAATTAAATAGCATATGGGAAAAAAATTACCTGGTATTACTTTAGCTTTTGAGAACCCCAAAGGTGGGGTAGGAAAGTCAACCCTTACTGCGTTATTTGCCGGTTACGTACACTCAATGGGCGAGGATGGCATTAATATTGGGGTTGTAGATATAGACGACATGCAGAATACAATGGGAAGGCTACGTCAGTCAGAAAGTGATGAAAGCAATAACCTAAAGGAAGAATATGAAGTGATGAATATATCTTCTTCAGAGTTTATCAATCAGCTTGATATGCTGAAGGAAAGTTTTGATGTCATATTAGTAGATTTCCCGGGTAATCTTAAGCAAAACGGAGTAGTAGAGGCTTTGCATTTCATAGACATCGTAATCATGCCTTTTGAACCAAACAATACGGATTTAAGCGCAACACTATATTTCTACGATAATGTGTATAAAAATATAATAAAGGCAAGAAAAGAAAATGGCTTAAAGACAACTGTAAGAGGTGTAATGAATAGGGTAATGACGAATGTCATTGAGTTCAAAGAGTTAGTCAGTAAAAAGGAAAACCTTCCTTTCCAGCTCATGGAAAGCTTTATAAAAGATTCAAGAGTAGATTATCAGAGGAACTTGTCAACGTTGAGCAGTAATTACCATCATCCGTGTGACCAGTTTTGTGAGGAAGTTATAGAATTAATCAGCAAACATATAGAGGAGGAGTAACATGGGAAATAAAACAACTTCAATCGGCATGAGCAAGCTCTTGGCTAATGCATCCAAGATGGAAAAGGAAATAAAGGAAACAGAAAACGTGGCTCCTACAATAACTGTGGAAGCAGAGCAGACAAAACAGAATGGCGAAGAGCAACCACAGGAAGTAAAAGAAGTTATCAAACCTGAAGAAAACGTACTTTCGGAAAAAAAGAACAAGGACGAACAAGAGGATAAGGAAAAGAACAAGTCTTGCAATCGAAAGGAAGAGTACAGTTTATTATTCCAGGAAAGGAAAATAAAAGAAGTGGAGATGATCCGCATATCAAAAGAAACACATGCTAAACTGAAGAGACTTGCCAATGTATCTGATGTAAGTATGCACGTATTGGCAACTAATATTCTGGAAATAGCATTTGAAAAATACAATAAAGAAATTCAAGCAGCAGTAAAGAAATATATGAGTTTATAGTATTTTGAATCTGTTACAGAATCAAAAGCCAGGTAATGGGTAAAGCAGGAGTATAAGAATCCTGTTTTACCCGTTTTTTTTTAACTTAAACTTAAACATAACCGCACATGTCATAGATGAACATATGAGGTAGCATAAACTGATGATTATATAACCCGGACGCTTTTGCACAACTATTAGTGAAATCTGGGGTAAGTGGGACACTTTTACACAACTGCGGGAAAGTGCCCCTAATTTTTATATCGCCAAAGCAGAATAGTTAATATATGTAAATAATTCAGCATTTAACCCGATAATATTTTTCCGAAAGTATGTTTACACAAGTCGAAGCATTTCTTTATTTAGGTTTTTAGGGTATTATGAATATGTGGGACACTTTTACACATCTGGCAAAAACAGAAAAACCGTAGATGCCGCTTGTGGAAAGGCTTTCGGGGAATAAACGCAAAATTAAGAATGGGACACTTTTACACATCTGGCTTCGAAGTCGGGATACTTTTACACATCTGGGGAAAGCAACTGGGACACTTTTACACATCTGGAAGAAGCAATCAGGACACTTTTACACATCTGGAAGAAGCAATCGGGATACTTTTACACATCTGGAAGAAGCAATCAGGACACTTTTACACATCTGGGAAGGCATAAAACCATCGTTTTAGGACGGTTTTACACAACTAATGGAAATACTTTGTATAAAAGCCAGGCAAAAACTTTATGTTAATTTTTGTAACTGTCCCTTTTGTGGCATAATTTTTATTGTACGAATAGAAAAGAGCAACTGGGACACTTTTACACATCTGGACGAATGATTTATTTCATTATTAGCTATTTAGTGTATAAATAATACACTAAATGAATAGAAAATCGCTATATTTGCAAACAAACGGTAAAATTATGGTTGAAACAGAACAATACAAAGAACTCAGCAGGGTACCACGAACACTAAGCGAACCCAATAATGGTGCTAATCTTGATTTATTAATTGAATCAGGAGGAACAATCATGCATGATATCATAATTTTTGCCGCTAACACGCAAATGAAGGATCTGTTCGGTGACATGTGGTTTTCAATTGAAGACTTTTGCACGGTTATGGGGTATGACAGGACAAAACTCCAGCGCAAGTTGACCGAAGAACAGAAAACAAAAACATTTGGTCAGTTAACGCCTGTTTATAAAACTGAATATGAGGGTGAGCAGATAGAACATCCTATAGAGACATTTTTTGAGTCTGCCTTATTCAGTTTAGGTAAGAATACACTCAGTGTTGGCTATACTGTAAATGGAGTAACTAAATTCAAATTTATTCCTATTTTAGAAAGCTTCGACATCAAGGACAATTTTGGGACAAAGAAAAGGACAAAGCGATTGTATAAGGTAAATCTTAGCAAAGATTTGAAGAATATGATGTTCACCGGATATAATCTGATAGACCTTAAAGACTATAGGTGCCTGCCCAATAAACGAGCATACCGGAAATTCTATCTGAATTTGTCTAAAATGATTTTACTTATAAAACATAAGATACAACAAGGTCAGGAACCAGAGTTTACATTGACAGTAGATGAATTGGCCAAGCACTTCGATATAAACATAGCAAACAACCATGATCGCAAGAAAAAAGTAATTGCAACATTAAATGCAATAAACAAGAATCTGACACAAACAAAATTCGAATACGAATTTGTGAAAAAGGAAAATGAAAAGTGGGCCTATAGCGTAAAATTCAGATTTTCAGAAGAAACCCTCAAATATTTTGATGAAAAAGCAAAAGCAATAATTACCGCAAAATATTATGAAGGGCTCAAAGATGCCTTCTTAAGAAAGAAAGGCGTACAGGTATATGAGACATATAAATATAGAGATTGTTTCATATTCGGCAGCGGAAGCTTTAATGAGGAATTTACTGAGTGGGCATACAGTGATGCTGATATGGAAATAAAAAACGAGATATATAGAAATACTTATATCCACGTTTTGAAGATGCCACCAAAAGAAAATTGTATTGTAAATATGGCAGATATTAGGCCATTTTAGGCAATAAATGAATATTTTTTAATAACTTTGCAACGGATTTCCATGTAATATGGGAATCCGTTTTTTACATACGTACAGCTGCCAAACGGAAGAGTGGTGTCAGAAGTTAAACTATAAAGCAGCTGCGAACCCGTACCGAATAATACGGCGCGGGGAAGCAGTGCTTTATAAGGGCGACACCACTCCCTCGTTTGGCACGGCGGAACCGTGCCATTATATATATTTATGGCACCTAGACAAATAACTAAACTCATTGAAGAAACCATCGAGAAGATGGGGCTTCAAGAACACATCCGTTTTACGCAAGAAGAAAAAATCTATTTTGAAGAGAATTTCGAACCATTTCATTTAAAAAAAGGACATTATCTGATTACTAAAGATGAATTGGTTGAGCATTTCTACTATTTGGAAGAAGGAATCCTGAACATCTGCTTTCCTGACGCAAAGGGTGGCTTTGTTAATGCACGATTTATGGATGACAGGGCATTCATAAATCCTTTTTTCCTGCATAATCCGGAACACAAAGCCTGTTACAGTATCAAAGCCAATACAAACTGTAAGGTATGGCGAATGAAAAAGCACAAGGCTTATGAGATGTTCGGAGAATCTTTCAATTTCTGTAAGCTGGCTATTTTCCACCTTGAAAAATCTCTTATGCACAGAATAGAAAGAGAAGAAGGAATACACTGCATGACTGCCGACCAAAGGTATGAAAAGGTATTAAATAAAGAAAAATGGCTTTTTAAACATGTTCCGTTAAAGGAAATAGCAAGGTACATCGGAATAACACCACAGGCTCTCAGTAAAGCCAGAAAAAAGATCTTCAGATAGCTTACAAAAGGACAGGATACTTTTACACAACTAGTATCCTGTCTTTTTTTTGTGCTTGCCATTATATGTTTTACATCATAACAAAAAATGAAACTAGATTAATAAAACAGCATATTGCGGAAATTAAAATGTCTTTTTATTTGCGGTTTTGCATATTATCTATATGTTTGGACAGAATCAATTGAATTTCCTGACATAATGAGCAGGATTTGATACAATTACTAAATTAGGATATGATAAAACATAAAAATAATAAACTGGATAATATTAACTTTAAAAATAGAAAGCACTATGTACAGCAACATGAAAATCGTAATACTGATTCTCCTCCTGTTTACTGGAGGCAGTGTGATTAAAGCACAGAGACACTACAAGAGGATTTCAGCTTTAGAAGGTAGTTATGGTACCAATATATTCGGGAAAGCTGATAACATGGCAAATATATCATTCTCAAAATACATTGACAGAACATCCTACTGGAAAGCCGGATTGAATTATTTTGAAAAGAGTTTCGATTATTCAGTCAATACTGAAGCAACCCAGCCTTTAGGTATAATGCCGGTAATGCAGAACCAACAAAGGGAAGAAACAGCCCGGAACTGGTTTGTAAACGGCAGTTATAACCGAACAATAGCCAGTAACCTTAAATCAATCTACTGGAATATAGGTATAGGATGTTTTCTGGGCACAGAATACACCAGACATCCATCAAAAGAGTATCAATTTATCGTTGGTCCGGAAATAGGGACTGAAATAGAACTTTTCATATTACCAAAGCTCGCATTCACCGTCGGAATAAAAGAAATGTGGAGTCCGTTGTCTGTAAAGAACTGGAACACCGTATGGAATGCGGGATTGAAGATTCTCCTTTATAAATAAAAATCATGTTACTTATTGTCTTATTGCAAGCCAGTACAGATGTATCCGGCCTGATATCGTTGTACCGTGAAGTAGGTGCAATGCTGGTTGGTATTGGCTTTATTTGTGCAGGATTATCTGTACTTAAAAAGCTGATAACCAATCATGAAAAAACAAAGGAAGCTATTATTACCTATGTAGTAGCGTTGGTTGTCTGGCTATTAATATGGTCGTTGATATGAGCATAGCAGATGTTATTATACTTATTGTCATCTCTCTTGGTATCTATCATTTTCTGACTAAAAGAAAAGTCCCGAAAGATGGGCGAAATAATGAAAAGAAACAAGTACCTGGAGTAGAGAAAGACAAAAGGGGAAATATACAGGAAAAAGCGCCGGTCATCAGGGTAATCTTTCAAGTTGAGAACACCGAGGAAGATGACCTTGCCAAGGAAATAGCGGACATGTTCTTAGATGGGAGAACTTACTATTACAGTGGGAAAAAGCCGGAAGAAACAAAAGAAAAAACGGAAGACACTGAAATAGAAAAGTTCGTAAGGTTTGAAGATGTACAATGGAATTTAATTAAAACAATACAAGTATAAACTTTAAAATTGAAAAATTATGGAAGTACTAAAGCAATTAAGAAAGAGATTTGAGAACGTAAACAACAGTGTAAGCAGGTGGGCAGTAGGTCTTATGTTTCTGTTCATGGTGGCAGCTCCGATTGAATTAGAAGCACAGAGCGGCCTTAAGATAAGCAGTCTTTCGGAAGTAACGGACACAGCCAAGGAAGGTGCTGACACAATCCTTGATGTCGCAAAATACATTCTCGCAGCCGTTTTGGGTATCGCACTGGTGTTCGTGATTTATTCTCTTGCAACAAATAATCCACATGCCAAAGAATACCTGTTAGGATGGATCATTGCAGTTGTAGTGATTATGGTTGCCTTCCTGATTATCTGAGCCATGAGAACCATGAGGAAAATAAACAAGCCTATCAAGTTTTTCGGCTTGTCATCCGGGCAATTCGGAATATTCATGCTTATAGTAGCCATCACGATTATCGTCTGCATATTCAAGCAGCTGCATCCGCTGGTCATAACGCTTCTACTCAGCGGAATAGTATTTCTGTCAGGGCTACTGTTCAATACCTTGAAAAAGGAACATAAGGCTGGAAATCCGGATTTTCTCACAGGTTTGAGTGTACGGAGCGCAACACCAAGAAAAATAGTAGATAAAAAAAAGATTTTCAATTTCATTCTAAACTGAACAGCCAATGGTCATACTTATCATCCTAACAGCCGTTGTCATTTGTTTGTTGGCTCTTCTCATTGCAATATTGTATATGCGCAATGAAGAAGTGCAAGTAACAGACAAGGCCACAGATCTGGCAGACATATTGCCTATACAGACCATCACCCAGGATGCAATCATCAATGGGAACGGTGACATCACAGTAGGGTACAGAATGCTTCTTCCTGAAGTGTTCACACTTTCGGAAAAAGAAGCTGAATATATCCATGAGAGACTTGAAGCTCTCTTGAAGATGCTTCCGGCCGGAACTGTCATCCATCAGCAGATTTTTTATTATACCGGAGAGTATAACAATCAGGAATATTCAAACAACGCTCTGATAGCAGAGAACAACCGGCATTTTGACGGCAAGGAGATTCTGAACAGTTATACTAATCTGTATCTTACATTTACCAATGGGAAAAAGAACGGCAAAATAAGAAAAAGTGCGACCAACACATCACTGTTAAGAAGATTACATTACCCGTTTAAGCAGCCATATAGGGATTATGAGAGACGAATGACAGAGATGGAAGCATCGCTTCTTAATTTTGAGAATGGTCTGGCATCTATCCAGCAATTCGAAATCAGGAAGATGAACAGCAAAGAGTTGAACAATGCTGTTTATGATTACATCAATCTATCTTATGATACACCTGTAGAAGATGCAACGGAAAAGGTTGTGAATCCGATGGCCATCACACAGAACGGTGAAATGAAAATCGGCCAGCAGTATGTATCGATGTTATCACTGACAATCGAGGGGGAGCATCTGCATGAACTCTCCGTTCCTCACACCGGTAAAGCACGTTCATACGGTGGAAACATTGAAATACCGGACAGTATCAAGAGCAAGTGCTCGATGTTATACCCCGTAGGTCTCGGATTGCCTTTTAATCATATCGTCAATGTGGTCATCGAGATAACAGATCCTGATGCGACAGTAACAGCAATAGGAGCGGAGAAGGATGCCTTGAACTACATCACCAACTTTTATCCCCCTGCAGCAGAAAAGCAGAAGGAGCAAAGATTGTTCTGTGAGGAGATTACGAAATTTGACTATCAGACTGCTTACACTTCGTTCAATGTCATTCTCAATGATACGGACAAAACTTCACTGATGCGTAAGATAGCCCTTGTACAGCAAGGATTCTCCTTCATGAACCAAAGCAGCTGTTATGTTGAAAATGCGGAATTGTGTAACCTTTTCTTTACAAATATACCTGGTAACGCCAGGGCAAATTACAGAGGTTTCATCAATACAACCAAACAGGCAATCTGCTATCTGCAAAAAGAAGGTATGTATGTTTCAGATACGAAAGGACACATATACAATGACCGTTTCGGAACACCGGTAAAAATAAATCTTTGGGATTATCCGACATTGAATAACAAGAACAGAATAGTTATCGGGCCATCAGGTTCAGGAAAATCTTTCTGGCTTAACAATTACATTCTGCAAAGCTATGAGCTGGGTAGAGACATCATGATCATCGACATCGGTGGTTCATACCGTTCTATGATAGCATTGAATGGAGGAAAATATTTTGATTCTACAGAACAGAAGAAATTTGCCTTCAATCCATTTCTGTGTGACCGTGACAAGAACGGTAAGTATCTCTATATCGACACAACGGACGCAGAATCAGCGGATGACCAGATAAAGACTATCGTAGCCATAATAAGCTATATCTGGAAGGCCAGGGAACAGATGATGCCGGCTGAGACGGCGATTCTTAGAAAATCCATCATCGGCTTTTATGACTATGTAAACAATTCATCAGTAGGTCAGAATAATGAAAGAATCTTTCCTGATATGAAAGCATATAGAAAATATCTTCAGGAAGTATTCAAAAAAAGAATGAGTGATTTTGAAAAGCAGAAATTCGAGATTGAAGAGCTTATTCTTTTGCTGGAACCATATACAGACGGTGAACTCAGTTTCCTGCTCAACGCAAAGGAAAACGTGGATATTGTCCATGACAAGCTCATCGCATTTGACATGGAAGATGCGTCAAAGAAGGAATACTTTCCGCTTGTGGCCATCATTACCCTTCAGATGATTGTCGATAAGATTAAGAAACGACAGGGAATGATGAAGGAACTGATTATCGATGAAGCCCTGGATTTCCTTCAGGATGAAAAGTTCGGAGACTTCATAGCCTATCTGTACCGTACATTCAGAAAGAAAGAGGGAAGCATCACTCTGGCAGCACAGAATATCCTTTTCCTGAAGAACATGCCTTCAGGAATAAAGGATTCAATTATCATCAACTGTGCTACAAAGATAATCCTGGATCACTCGGAGCACCGCCAGAACCTGCCGGAAATCCAGTCTGTCTTGTCCATCAATGACGAAGAAATCTATATGATAGAGTCATTGCAAAGGACAGACCGCTGGAGGGAGTTCTTCATCAAGATGTCCAATGATGCATTCATATTCAGAAATGAGGTCTCAGATTTTGCAGCGGTAGCATTTGACTCAAAACAATCAACCGTAGTCAGGATTAAGCAATTATTCAAAGAAACAGGCTCGACCTATACGGCCATAAACTTATATCTGGAAGAAAGGAGAAAGCAATATGGATGATGCAACAGCAGGATTAACGGAGTTGTTAAACTACAGCACTGACATGAACACGAGCATGAACAGTGTAGCACCCAGTATAGCAGCAGCATTATTAGGCATAGCCCTCATCTTTGTGGTTTGGGCTTTGGCCACAAAAAAGCAAAATGCACGTACATACCTGATAGCTTGGGTAGTATGCGTAATATTTACTATCACATTTATCATTTAAGCTTATGAAGAAATTATTTGGAATAATCATAATCACGACAGCCATGCTGTTTATAGGTGCAGGGAAGGCAGAAGCACAGTGGGTTGTGCATGATCCGGGACATACCTTCCTTAATTCAACAGAGTGGTACACCAACGTAAAGAAATGGATAGAGCAGATAAAGGAGATGGAAGCAGCCCAGAAATTAAGGGAGGGTTTACAGAACATAGACAGAATGAAGGAACTGAAATCTCTGAAAGAGCTTGCTGATCTGTTGGATGACGTTGCCTGTCTGAGTCAGGACTACAGCTTTTATATGAATGTAGGTTCCAACTACCACTGTTTGAAGTTTCTTAATTTTCAAAGAGTAACAGTCAATCTCAGCGTCAGCACCGACCTTCTGATGAAGGTAGCAACGGTAACAAGTTATTTCTCGATGAACTCAGAAGGAAGAATCTCCTTTATCGAACAGGTAAAGGAGTCTGTTGAAAAGGCAGCAGATGAAATGAGAGAGTTTAACGAAACAGTCAGAAGTACAGTCATTTATAAATCGATGAAAGGACACAACCGGAAGACCTATTATCAAGGTCGCCTTTCAGCCTATACAAGATATACCAACTAAGCCTATGAACCAGGACAATTTTTTGTGGGGACTCCAAATAACAGACGGCCTCACTATGGAATTAGTTTCAAAGATGACAGTTATAGCATTTGGAGTTGCAGTCATCTGTTTTATATGCAATCTGGCTTATAATTATCTGTATCACGGAGCCAGTCAGTTGTTGACATCAAATGAAGACAAGTTTCCGGACATGATGGAAATCGGCCGCTGTCTGGTACTGTTTTTCTGTCTGACAATGTATAAACCAATCGCACAGACCATTGTAGGAACAATGGAAGTCATAAACGAAGCTACATCGCTATCTTCAGAAAGAGCCAATGAATTTGCCCAATTTATGGCCAAGGCAAGCAACGAGCAGGGTGAAATGATAGCAGAATATGAGACCAATTCACTTGAAGCGGAAGTAGCAGCCGGAGAGGACACAACAGGAGCCATGCAGCATGAGCTTGATAAAAAAGCGGAAGAGGATGAGACAACAGGATTAAGAGCCAGTATAGAGAAACTTGTCAATATCCTTAATCCGGCAAACCTTGTAGCACTTGTATTACACGCTGCGGCAGCCTTGGTTGTAGGTATCATACAAATCATCATCCTGGGTTTAGGTGTAGTTATTGTAAAGATACTGGTTATACTCGGCCCGTTTGTCTTCGCGTTCAGTATGCTTCCGGTATTTCAGAAACAGCTATCCATCTGGTTCGGTACTCTCTGTTCATCCTGTATGGTGTTCACTGTGATAAACATACTCAATCAGATTATGTGGCAGACATTAAAAGCATTATGCGAATCACCGGCCGACATGGTTGATATGGCAACACAACAGTTGCAATATCTGGGCATGGATCTGGCTCTAATCGGCGCATATTGTAGCTGTTTCTGGCTGTCGTCAAAGATTGTCGGACACAGTGATGCCGGCAAGGTTATCTCAAAGGTTATGTCGATAGCAACGACAGCAGCTACCATAGCCCTGCTTGGTGGGGCTGGAGCAGCAGCCAAAGCAACAAATGTAGGAGCTGCGGCATCAATTGGAGAAAGTATAATCGATGATAAAAAATAGCAGATATGGACTTGATGAAATTTAAAGGTGTAGACAATGCCGTAAAGATGACTATAAGACTTTCGATAGGCTACTGTGCCGTTCTTACGATAGCTTTTATTACATGCATCATCTATCAGACGATGAAGCTGGAAAAAGCTTACAGCCAGGCATTGGTCATAGACAAGAATGGGGAAGTATATGAGGCAAGTGGTATGCCGGCATCAAATATGAGAAGGTTCGAATACATCAATCATGTCAAGACCTTTGTCGGAAAATGGTATGCCTTTGACGAAAATACCTATGAGAAAAATATCACAAGTGCCCTGAATCTCATTGGGAACAAGGGGAAAGAGCTGTTGAACGAATACAATGATGTGAATATGCTCAATTCACTGGTACAGAAGAACATCAGATACGGAGTATCAATTGACGAAATAGTCATTGATATGGGAACTATCCCTGTAACAGGGAAAATACTTTTCACACAGACGGGATATAGGGCCAGAGGAAAGATTTCAAGAAAGGTAGAAGCAGAGTTCTCCATCTACGATGTATCAAGAAGTGAGGAAAATGCACACGGAGCCAAGATAGAGGACTGGATCGTGCATTATTCGGCACCAATTGAAGACAACCAGGAAGAATATAATAATACCCAACCAGAAAAATCTGACGAACATGAAAACTAATAATTTTTTAAAAGACAAAAACAAGCTTCTGATGATTATACCCATCGTATTAGGTGGTCTATTTCTCTACGTGTTTTTTGTTCACGACACATCATCAAAGGAAGTTGCGGAAAATGAAAAAGAAAGGCAAAGTGTATTGCTGGAGCCGGATTCGGAAGCAAAGGACAAAGCTCTCAATAAGATTGAAGCCTATAAACAGGATGAAAGAGAAGAGAAGGAGAAACAAAGAATCATGGATGAATCACAGGTAAGAGGTTCGGATTTCTACTTCGACCTTCAGAACAGAAATGAAAAATATGACCAGGCAACACTGGAGAAAATACGGAAAATGAGAAGAGATCCATACTCTGATGTAATGGGTGAATATGGCAGCAGCGACAGCCACCTCTCGGAACAGCTGGAAAAGCAGCTTGCGAGCATTGAGGATGAAGAAGAGTTGAAGGAGATTATAAGGGAAGCAAGGAAAAATGCTGAAATCCGAAAGGAACTGGAGCAGAACAATGTCTATAGACAAAAGATATATAAAAGGATTATAGGTTATGACCAGGAAAAGAAAAAAGCCGAAAATCCCACTAAGCCCAAACCAGGCAGTGCAATGGACAGCCTTGTAAGCAACCAGCCTATATACATAGCCGAGAATGGCAAAAGGACAAGGAGACAACAGGCAAGTATGCCAAGCAGCAACACCTTATTCAAGGCCTGCATACATGGAGACCAGACAGTCGTTACCGGCAGTACAGTAAGAATGCGTATGCTGGAAGATGCCGTTGTCTGTGGCATGAAAATACCGGCTAACACACTCTTTTACGGTGTGGCGACATTAGGAGCAAACCGGCTGGAGGTAGTGGTAAACAACCTGAAGGTAGGAAATACGATCAGTCCTGTTTCCTTTGTCATCTTCGACAATGACGCTATGGAAGGGCTGAACCTACCGAACAACATGAAGGCTCAGGCAGCCAAACGTATGCAGCAGGGACTTGTCCAGAATATAGATATGCCTCTTGCCTCTATCGGAACAATGACAAGTGAGATAACCAGTGCTGTAAATGCTACGACTCAGATAGCAAAACAGATATTGAATATGAAACTTTCGCAAGTCAAGGTACATCTGAAGAGCAATTATCAGATGTATATACAGGAAGAGACAAAAGAATCAAAGCTGAAACGGAAAGCTGTTCAGGAAGAATTGCAGAGACTATATGCTGAGCTTGAAGAGAACAAAAATAATCAGCCACATCCTTTGGAAACATTAATTGACAAGCTATGATTTTGAATATCTTGAATTATCTAATTGTTATAGCAACCCTGTTTTTCGGGTACAGAATCTATATATCAAGAAAGCAGGGTAAGAAATTTACAGAAATCAAACCGCTTTTGGTTTCATTTTTCGCCTGTATTGTCTTGTTATGGGCGATAACAGTATTCACCGCATTTTATAATTGAAAGTTATGAAAAGAATCTATATTTTAATTGTTCTATGTGTGGCCGCATTCGGCTTAAAGGCACAGAGTCCCGAACAGGAGAGTATCAAAGCCAAGAACATTTACGTATCATTTGACTTTGTGAAGCATCTGGTGTTCCCGGTGCAAGTGTCCGATATTGAAGTAGGAGAGAAAGAGCTTATTTCGGCAGAAAGAGTTGAAGAAGCACCCCACGTTGTCAGACTGTGCGCACAGAGTGAAGACTTTGAGAAAGAGACAAATGTAACCGTCGTTTGTATCGACGGCAGTGTCTATACTTACCATGTGAAATATATAGCAAACGGTCTTGTCGATCCTTCCCCTAACATCTATGAAGATAACGGTAAATGGGAACACAACGATTATCAGGCGGATGTCAGTGACATGCACATGGCCGAGTTTTTCTTCCCCTCAGACATTATATACGGCACACAAGGTAACGAAATGTCCTTTGCTTTACAGAGCTACAACAATCAGCTGAAGGTTTCAACAGCTAAGGATGCCGTTGAAAATTCGAATCTTTTTGTCATCGACAAAAACATGAATACATACAGCATTGTCATCCGCAGAAACGAGACTTCGGTCTTCACCTACAACTATGATGACAAGCGTGAATATACTGCCCACATCGATGTGAACAGTGAGGTGATGGACAAATGCCTTCAGGAGCTGAGAACAAAGAAAAGGAACATTTACAGTGTTGGCGAGGTAAAAAACAAGTTTGAGCTGTCAATGTCCAACCTGTATGTACATGAAGACTTTATGTTTTTCATCTTTGATTTGAAAAACAAGTCATATATAGACTATGACATTGAATTTGTCAAATGCTTTCAAAGAGACATCAAGAAGAGCAAGAATGCCATACAGCAGGAAACAACCATAGATCCCATTTATACAAAGGATTTTGAAACAAAGATAAAGGGCAAAAGCGCCAACAGGCTTGTTCTGGGATTTAACAAGTTTACAATTCCGGACAACAAAATCTTTGAGATAGAACTGTATGAAAAGGGTGGTGGCCGCCACATGAAACTGGCTGTTGAGAACAAGTATATTATCAGGGCAGAACCTTTATTCGAAAAATGATATGAAACTGAAAGAAGCTTATGAGAACTATTCCTATAATAACATAGGGCAGTTCAGAGCCTTGTCGGAAACTCTTGGCTATAAAACAGAATATCATGACGGAAGCTATCTTTTCCACAAGGGGGATGACAGTATCCAATTATCTTTGGATGAAATCAGATCTAAAGCTAAAGAAAACCGGAATGAACAGCGAGCCGAGGAGTCAAAAGAAAAGGTTTGTTCGTTCTTTGACAAGAACAAGGCAAATGAGCCTTCATACATCGAAGAACTTAGAAAAAAAGGAATCAGTGTGATTCGGTGGAATGACATAAAGGGCGAGAACAAAGACGGTTTCACCATCATAGACCATAACCGTAAAGTATGCTATACAGGCCAGGAGCTATACGAATATGCACACAACACCGGCAACCTGCTGGACGGTAAAGGAACAAAACTGGAAAAGGGTATAATGTCAGACCTGATGGATATAGGTGAGAAGAAAGGGAAGCTGCGTATGAGTGAGAACGGCATTTCCGTCTTTTACCGCAAGGAAACCCTAACCATTCCGGACAGGATGCTTGGACACAAGCTTAACAAAACGGAGAAAGAGCGTCTTCTACACGGTGATATTGTTCCTTTAGATACCAAAAGAGGTACAATTATGCTTCAGGTTGACAAGGACTTGAATTCGGTAATCGTGAGATCAAGCAAAGAAATTAAGATACCTAATGTGATAGGCAAGACCGAGGAATATGACGGATATAAGTTAACCAAAGCAGACAAATATCTGCTTGCCAACGGTCATACGTTAGAGAGTAAGCTCATGCACAGCAAGGACGGATATATCCTTGCCGACATATCTCTCACAGATGACAAAAAAGGCATTCAGTTCTCAAACATACAGAGTATTACAGAAGGAAAGGCTCATGAACTGATAAAGGAGATGAGACCTAAACTGGAAGCTGTAAACCCCGTCATAGAAAATAAGGTATCGGCAGATAAAGGGAGAGACATGGACAGCGAATTTAAGGAAGCGGTCGGTAAAAGGGACTTTGAAACGATTGACAAACTCAGGGAGGACGGTTATAAGCCAAGTGAAGATTACATCAGAGGTGTAGGAAAACAGCTGAATCTGAGTGATAATGAAATGAAGGAAGTTCAGAAGATTTTTCAGGTTAAGCCGGATGAACTGAGCGAACATCAAAAACAGGCTGCCAAGCTTTTAGATGCAGCCTCGGTAGGAAATTTCAGAGTCATTCAGGACATCCAAAAAACCGGATATCAGATAACACAGAATGATATAAAAGCCATGCGAGAAAATGGCGTACAGGAAAACACCATCATCGCCGTTCAGAAGATATTCGGTCTTGAAAACAAAGGCAAGACTTTGGGTGATGTGAAGTTGGCAAGCAGTCCGAAGCCGGACAATACAAAAGAAATGGCCAGACCTATTGCCAATACTGTAAACAAGATGTTCAACGACTTATAAAAATGCAATTATGGACTACAATGAACTGGTACAGAAAAGACAGGAAGGCATCATCGATGACCTGGAGTTTCTGCTCGCTCAAAAAGATTTGGCAGAAATATATCTTGAAGACATGAAGTCAAGAGGAGAGAGGCCCAATAATGAGAATGCCGTCAAGTGGCTATGTGAATATGAGAATAACCATTTATACGAACAGTTATGAAAGAAGATTCAGCAGGTGACAAAGCACTGAAACAGTTTGCAGACCTCATGATTCAAAAAATCAAGGAGGTTGAGCATGACTGGAAAAAGCCCTGGTTCTCTCCGGAAGGTGGAGGGGGCTTACCCCAGAACATCGAAGGCAGAGTATATAATGGGATAAACCTCTTCATGCTGTACTTACTTTCGGAAGAAAAGGGTTACAGCACACCATTGTATATGACATTCATGCAAGCTAAGGAAGCCGGAGCCTCAATTATAAAAGGAGAGAAATCGTTCCCCGTAATATACTGGAACTTTTCAGTAAAGGACAAGAACGGGAACAAGATAAGCATAGAAGACTATCGGAATCTATCAGAGGACGAAAAGAGGGAATATAAGGTAACACCATATATGAAAACCTATAACGTGTTCAATGTCTCTCAAACCAACTATCCGGAAGTCCAACCTGAGAAATGGGAAAAGCTGAAGTCACAGTTTGTTCCACCGGCTCTGAAGGATGAACAAGGCATGTACACCATGCCGTTGCTCGATGCACTTATCAGAGAAAGGCAATGGATATGTCCGATATATCCGAGAGAAAGCGACAGTGCTTATTACAGGCGTGGAGAAGGATGCCATATAATTGTCCCGCTGAAGGGACAGTTTGATACAGGGGAATCCTTTTATTCAACACTGCTGCATGAAATGGCACATTCAACCGGTGAAGTCGGTCATCTGGAAAGAGAAAAAGGAGAGGTTTTCGGAGATTCCAAATACGCCAAGGAAGAACTTATCGCAGAGCTAACTTCTGCTTCATGCGGTAAAACCATGGGTATATCAACCTGTATCAGGGAGGAGAATGCGATGTATCTGAAGAGCTGGCTGTCGGCATTGAGTCAAGATCCGAAATTCATATACACCATTCTTTCCGATGTGGCCAAGGCAAGTGCCATGATACAGGAGAAGGTTTACGGAATGGAACCTAAACTGAGCAATGATGAAAAATTCTTACTGGCGGCAAGCCAGGGCGATGAAGATAAGTTGAAAGAGTTGAAAGAAGCCGGCTATAACCCTTCGTTGCTTATAATAGACAGGCTAAATGTCAATGTAAGCAACAATGAAGGGAAAGAGGCAGTAAGCAAGGTGTTTGGAATAGATTTCGATACTAACAAAACAGCAGAAATGAGCAAGGGAATGGTCAAGCCTGCTGAAATAACAATGAATATTTAACCCCTAAATCGAAGAATTATGTTTACAGGACAATTAATCGGTTATGTAGGTGCAGACGCACGTTCAAACAAGAGTGGTAAAGGATTTTATTTCCCTGTTTCATCAAAGTTTAAAGGAGTTGGAGACACAGAAGACAAGACTCTTTGGATAACTTGCTTTGTAAACTTTGACACAAAAATCATGGAATATATCAAAAAGGGTACTCAGGTATATGTGACTGGAGATATATTTATTGACGTATTCAAGAAAGAGGACGGAAACTGCATACCGTCTGTCACTATGAATGTAAGCCGTGTAGAACTGCTCGGCAAGAGTGAGAAGAAAGAAGAGACTAACGCATAAAGATTGAACTATGGAAAAAGAAAAGAAAGACCTGTCATTCATCCTTATACTGCTATCTACTCTGATAGGTATAGCTGTATTATTCCAGTGGGCTATAGTAAACGGTTTGTATGTTCCGGTCAGGAATCAGGCCATGTGGGAAAAACTGCTGGTAAAGGGAATCATGTTCCGTTTCCTGTATGTGATACTCATCGCCGGATTAGCTTTTCTTTTTCCATATAAGAAACCTGATGATGAAAGTAAAAAATGGTTTTACACAAGTCTGACCTTAATGACGGCCACTATACTTGTGGTTGGTTTCAGTGAGTTGTCAAACTGGTATAATCTATTCGTTTTCCCGGTGATATTTGTAGCCTACACATTGTTAATCATCAAGACAATGCCTTACTTCTTCAGGAGACATGTCAAGTCAGATGAAAGTATATTCGGCCTGAGTAATGTGGAATCACCCTTTTATTTCAGATTTGAGACAGCAAATGGGCCACTTACCATCCACAAGCCACAGCAGAATATATATATTGACGGAGGTCCGGGTTCTGGTAAATCAGAAAGCTGGATAAAGGGAATGATTTATCAGTGTGCGGAAAGGAATTATGCCGGGTTCATCTATGACTGGGAGGGTGATCCGACAAAAGATAACTCACCAATACTTTCAAGAATAGCTTACGGAAGTATCGAATACTTCAGGAAGCAGGGCAGAGAGGTACCTAATTTTGCCTACATAAACTTTATAGACATGTCAAGAACCGTCAGGGTTAATGTATTGTCACCCAAATATATGTCAAAAGGTAATGAGTCTTTATTCATCAGGAATATTATAATGACACTGATGAAAAACCTGGAAGCAAGCTGGAAAGAAAAAACTGACTTTTGGGCGAACAATGCAATAAATTATGTATATTCGATAGCTTATAAATGCTTCAAGGAAAAAGACCTTGGCATCTGTACCCTACCGCATGTGATAGCCTTTGCTTTATCAGATAGTAATCTCGTATTTGAATGGCTATCGGAAGATCCGGAAATTGCACTTAACATGTCTTCCATGTTGACTGCATGGAAATTAGGCGCACAGCAGCAGACAGCCGGAGCTGTTTCTTCAGCGCAAACGCCACTTGTGTTACTGAACAACAAGTATATATTTTGGGTTCTGTCTCCGCTGCCTGAAGAAGAGTTCTCACTGGATATAACAAACAAGGAACATCCAACACTTCTATGTGTAGGTAATGCCCCGACAATCAAGGAAGCCGTATCACCGGCCATCAGCTGCATAGGCAGTGTGCTGATGTCTCAAATGAACAATCCGGGAAAAGCAACAAGCGTATTCATGGTTGACGAGTTTCCTACAATCCTTCTGCAAGGTATAGACACATTTATAGGTACAGCACGAAAACACAATGTTTCCACCATACTGGCCGTACAGGACTTCAATCAGGCAGTCAGGGACTATGGAGAAAAGAGTGCCAATATTCTCAAAGCCTCCTGCGGAACACAGGCTTACGGCATGACCGGAAATGAGAAAACAGCCAAAGATATAGAAAGTCTGTTCGGCGAGAAGAAGGAAGCCCAGGAAAGTTACTCTCATCAGGAAAGTGGCGGAGGAAGCCGAACAGAAAGCCTCCAGAAAGAGAAAGTCCTGAAAGCCCGTGAAGTGGCCGGACAGTCAGCAGGACACTTTATCGGAAAGATAGCTGGCGGACAGCCTCCTTTCTTCAATGCACAAATGAACATGTGCCGTTTTGAAGAAAAAGAAATACCACCTTTCTCTCTCCCGGTAAGACTTGATGAAGGTAACGAAAAACTCGAACTGGACATTCTTGAAGAAATCGTGCAACAGAATTATATTAAGATAATAAATGATGTAAACGAGGTCTTGAAAGGCGTTGAAGAAAAAATCAAAAAACGCAATAATCCTGATACTACACACAATCAGAAACAAGAAAGAAATTTTAATTAACTAATAAATTGAATTATCATGAAAAAGTATTTTGCAACATTATTAGCAGCAGTGAGTTTATTGACAGTATCATGCAGTAAGGATGATGATCCGACAACAGGAAGCAGTGATGCAGGAGTGTATAGAATAACAATTGAGGTTAGTGGAACTGATGCAAAAGGATTTGCACATATAACAAATCTTGACAAGTTTAATATAAGGAACGAGAAAACTGGAGATTCTTCACTGTCAATAGATGATGAATTTACAACAAGTGCAAGTTATGTAACAGAAGGAAAGGTTAAGGAAATTGCCGCACAGGGCATGGTACATTCAAACGAAAAAGCAAGTGTAAGAATGAAGGTAACCAAAGATGGGAAAACTGTTTTTGATGAAAGCAAAAGCATAGATCCGGAAACTGGTACTGGTAAAATAGGCGAACTCAGGTTTACAACAATTTCGCAATAAGTCGTAATTTTGTATGATTATTATAGAACTATAAAGTTGTAAAACTGGATAATTTTTAGTATCTTTGTAATACATAAAACACTGATATTCAATAATGAAAGTTGATTTTAACAGACTAAAAACAGAAATTTCCCTCCCTGATTTTCTCTTAAATCTGGGTTGGAAATTTGTGGCCGGTTCTTCTAACAGCTGCCCTAAAATGAGTAATGGTACACATACCATTGTCATCAAGCGGAATGCACAAAACCAATATACCTATTGGGATGTGCACAGCGACAATGTAAGAGGCAGAACGATTCTCGACATGATGCAGGAACATCTGTTTGAGACAACCGGGAAGCAACCGACATTAAGAGAAGTCGGTGAAATCTTACAAAACTACATAAATACGAACCAGATAATTACTCCGGAAAACAGCAGATACGATGTTGGTAACACGAGCATGAGTACAGACGAACTGACAATGTACCTTAAACAGCTTTTACCTTATAAGGGTAATTATCTACAGAAACGCGGTATATCAGAAGAAAGTATAGATAGTCCGGTTTTTAAAGATGTCTTTCTAATTAGGGAAGTTAAGAACAAAAACACCACATACAGAAACATCTGTGTAAAGATGTACAATGACAAGGGTGTCCAAGCAATTTCCCAGAGAAATGAAACATTCAAGGGAATCATCGGTGGAAAGTTTGATTGTCTGGCAACAAGTAACCATGACAAAAGCAGACCAATTGATATTTTATACGTAGGAGAATCTATCATAGACTGTATATCTCACTACCAACTATGTCACAAAGACACAAGCTTGAATCTTGTTTATGTATCTACAGAAGGTACACTTACCGAAGGACAAATGCAGCTGCTTCGTATCATTATCAGTAAGAATGAAGTGAAGTCACTACGGACTATATTCGATAATGACAAGCAGGGTTATAAGTACACGCTATGGCTTGATAATAACCTTAGAGGTATGCAGCATGATGTAGAGCAAATGGATAATGAGGTATTAAAAAATACAGCTTACCAGGTACAGAATACTGAGTTTCCACAAAAGAAAGATTGGAATGATGACCTGAAAGCAGCAACTATAGAAAAGGCCGCCGATTAAAGGCGGTCTTTTTTTACATGACAAATTAAGCATTAATTATAGTCAATCAATAAGGATAGTATCTCTGTTGCATAATTTCTCCGACAGGAAATTTTCTCTCAGGCATACTTTCGGAAAAGAAGATAGCTTAATCCACGATTTTGTTAAAGGGTTGAATTTTTTTACCACAAGTTTATCTGATAGTGATATTCGTATTACTTGGAAACCGGCTTCGCTAAGGTTTATGAGATCAGACACCTTAATCCGTTCACTCGCATTAAGAATATACTTGGATGAATGGCGCATAATGGATATACAAAATTCAATATCTGAGAGTTTAGATGACTTCTCAATAATGCACCAACTTGGCGTTTGAGAAGCGCACATTTGTTTAAGAACATATACACCTTCCTCAGTCTTGCAAATCTTAACGACATAGAAATCGCCTTGTAGTGCAACTTTAAGCAATTCTTTTTCCCGCATACTTAATATTACGTTCAAGAATATTAAACAGTTGTATGTGTACAAAGATATTAAATTAGTACCTCTAAGGTACTTTTTTTGCTACTTTTTGTGTGAAAAAGTAGACTAACCATCAATAACCATTATTTATAAAGGTTATAGATGGTTAGTTTCTTTTCGTATGCCTTTCTTACCGTATAAGATGTACCACCTAAAGATATTTCATCCCAATAGGCAATAAGCTGAGAGGAGTGGGAAATCATATAATCATTACGTTTCAGATATGCGAAATTTGAAAAACTATCTGAAATGGTAATAACTTCATCTGCCATATTAAGAATATTAAAGTATCTGTTTCTGTATGAGTTATTAAACAGCTTATCCTGCTGCGGAAATGGCACAACAACAATAAGAACAATATCAGGAAATTCCTCTTTTAATCTAAGTACACTTTCAGCTGCTATGGTATCAAATCCGATAGCACCACCGACATAAAAAAATCGCTGACCATTCTTATAACAGAATCTAACCGCATTTTCCACCTTCTTTTTTACTTCTGCATAATTAGCTATGTGGCGATGTCCGGTAAAAGAGGTGGACAGATGGCGTTGCCATCTGTCCCGCAACTTCCGACAAACATCAAGACTGGCAGCAGTTGTCTTGTATATCTGTCCATTGTGAGCGATATAAGTATAGAAAAACAAGGTCTCATTTTGAAAGAGACCTGTTTTCTTCATTATGTATTCTTCTTTTGGTGTCATATTAGTTACTATAAACTGTTTTACCGATAAAGAGTCCTCCCAATACTTCTGCTCCCATTTTTTCTATTTTATTGGCGAAAATAGCATATGCAAATCCTTTAGTAAGAATATCATCAAAAACTATAACCTTTCTACCTTTGAAAAAATCTTGGTCGAACTCTATCTCTTGTTTGTTGTGTATTTCACTTTTACTAACATTATCATGCTCGGCTGATTTTTCTCCCTTAACCTTAATATGGTCATAAGCGTTGTACATTCCGCAAAGTTGGCAAACCATCGATGAAAAATGCTTATATCTCTTTTCGTTCTTCTCTGCACTTGAAGCCGGAACACAAGCAAAGATAATATTATTGGTTTCTTTACCATAAAGTTGAATGAGCTTGTTGGCTACCAAATGGGCTACATTTGCAAATGCCTTGCCGTCTTTGAAATCCCAAATAAGTCTTCTGATTTTCCATTCTTCTTGGGTTGCATTTCTATTCTTTGTAGACAAATAAGGATAAAAAGAAAACATCATCTTTCTCCACTGCTTGTCTAAACTTGGGTATTTTCCGAATGTTACTGCCATATCCGTATGCTTTAGAGTGTTAAACCTTGAATTATTCTTCAGCTAGATTTAGACCTTTTTTTTAAAACCTTTGTCTTGGTTTGGTCTTTTGTCCGCTGACTTTTTTTTAGATTGAGAATCATTCCCCATCTGAGTTTGAGCCTTTTTTTTACGGCATTGTCTTTTCAGGAAAAGTGGAATTAGAAAAGTTTTGAACGAAAAAAATGTTGGGGAAGTCGCAGACAACATCGTTATTTTTTTCAGGGCAAAGGCTCTTAGCCGGAACTCTTTCATTTCCACTAACCCTTATAAATTTGCCGTCAAAAAACAAAGGCTCTCAGATGGGGATATTTCGACCTGGAATGAGGAAGC
Source organism: Phocaeicola acetigenes (assembly GCF_027529745.1). Taxonomy (NCBI): domain Bacteria; kingdom Pseudomonadati; phylum Bacteroidota; class Bacteroidia; order Bacteroidales; family Bacteroidaceae; genus Phocaeicola; species Phocaeicola acetigenes. The sequence continues at coordinate 181 of NZ_JAPZVM010000016.1, read as the reverse complement.
GGACAGACAAAAAGACCAATCTAAGACAATCGGAAAAAGAAAGAAATACCTAAAAGGGCGGTGGGTGGGAATAGAGGGTAAGCAATAAGGTGAGAGAATGCATCATCCGAAAAGATGATGTGTGAACGAGCCGGATGCCTGGTTCCGCAGCCAACGAACAATAAGTGAGGGCTAACAGGAA
>NZ_JAPZVM010000015.1:0-35224 GCF_027529745.1 Phocaeicola acetigenes | reverse complement strand
TCTTTCCCTATAGAATTTGATGAAGTAAACCTTTTAATAATATCTAATCAGGTTATAAATTATAACTATTTGTGAGGAAAATATTGGAAAACCATATCTCTTTAAAAGAAAAAAGAGGCACTTCATCACGAGGTGCCTCTGAGTTGATAAGAGAGTTTATGAATTATTATTTATATTATCTTTTTATTTGTCCATTGTAACTGTCATATCAGGAACAAGAACAAATTCCTGTTTTTTCTTATTCCATTTATAATATTCTGTTGTTACACTTTTCTTGTCATATATGTACTTGATGCACAAGTTGTTTTCCCAAGTCTGGCTGTCGTTGTTCCATTTCTGTGAAAGGTTTTCGATCACCTGCTGGTTATCATCATACTTATAGTTGTATTTCATGTAGTTTGTCAGAATATTTCCATTCATTTTATAAACGGTTTCTGACACTTTCACTCCGTCAACTTCTTCTGAGTTATAGATTAAATTATTTTCCGGTATGCCAGCAAAAACTGTAAGGTTAGCAACAAATGCAAGTACTACAACTAATAGGCTTCTGAGGAAATTAATCTTTTTCATATCTTTAATTTTTTAAGGTTTTACTATCTTTTTGTTTTTGATTACGCTGCAAATATAGTGAAACCTTTGATATCTACTATCATTTTTGCCATATTTTTCTCAAAAATTAGCAAAATGATAGAAATTAAAGGTACGTTAACATTTGAAATAGACTAATGTGCTTCAAGCCAATTTTGTCCCCAACCACAGTCTGCACGCAAAGGTACTTTCATTTTGTAAGCTCTTTCCATTTCTTCTATCACAATCTGCTGTACTTTTTGCTTTTCTTCGGGCAGTACGCTGAAGTTCAATTCGTCGTGTACCTGGAGAATCATTTTCGACTTAATTCCTTCTGTACGGAAGCGTTGGTAGATTTGGATCATAGCTACTTTGATTATATCGGCCGCACTTCCCTGTATAGGAGCATTGATGGCATTGCGTTCGGCATATCCTCTTACTACTGCATTGTGGGAGTTGATATCCGGTAAATAACGTTTCCGTTTGAATATGGTTTCAATGTATCCTTGTTCTTTAGCGATACGTATACTCTGATCCATATATTCTTTGACATGCGGATAATTGGCAAAATAACCGTCGATAAGTTCTTTGGCTTCTTTTCTGTCTACATTTAATCGTTCTGCCAATCCAAATACAGATATACCATATATAATACCGAAATTAGCAGTTTTGGCTTTGCTTCGTTGTTCGCGGGTGACTTCGCTAATTTCCTCCTTATATATTTTAGCGGCTGTAGCTGCATGGATATCCAGTTCTTTCTGGAAAGCTTCTATCATATGAGGGTCACCACTTAAATGTGCCATAATACGCAATTCAATCTGAGAATAATCGGCAGAGAAGAACTCACATCCTTCATCGGGGATAAATGCTTTTCTTATCTCTTTTCCTTCTTCATTGCGAATGGGAATATTCTGCAGATTGGGGTTGCTGGAACTTAAACGTCCGGTAGCAGTTACAGTCTGGTTGAAAGAGGTATGTATATGTCCTGTCTGTGGGTTGATGAGCAGAGGGAGAGCATCAATATAAGTACCCAAGAGCTTTTTAAGTCCACGATGCTCCAGAATTTTTCCTACTATTTCATGCTTACCTCGCAGGCTTTCCAGTACTTCCTCGGAAGTAACATATTGTCCCGTCTTTGTCTTTTTAGCTTTTTCTGTAATCTTTAGCCGGTCGAAAAGAACCTCACCCACCTGTTTGGGAGATGCAATGTTGAACTCTATACCCGCAAGCTGGTGCACTTCTTCTTCAATCTGATGCATTCGGGCAGTAAAATGAGTAGAAGTTTCTTTCAGAGCATTGGTATCAATGCGGACTCCATTTCGTTCCATGTAGGCAAGTACAGGAACAAGAGGCATTTCGATATTCCAGAACAATTCTTCCACCCCGTTAGTCTTCAGCTCTTTTTCCAAGATAGATTTGAGCTTTAAGGTTACATCAGCATCTTCACATGCATATTTGTAAACAGAGGCAGGGGAGAGGTCACGCATATTTTTCTGATTCTTCCCCTTGGGACCGATCAGCTCTTCGATTTTGATGGTATTGTATTTCAAGTAGACCTCTGCCAGGTAATCCATTCCATGATGCAGTTCGGGTTGCAGTACGTAGTGAGCAATCATGGTATCGAACAAGGGACCTTGTACTTCGATACCATAGTTTCCTAAGACAAGCATATCGTATTTGATATTTTGTCCGATCTTTAAAGTTTGCTTGTTTTCGAGCAGAGGCTTGAACTGATCCACTATTTTTTGTGCTTCTTCACGATTTGCCGGTACTGGGACATAAAAGGCCTGATTTTCGGCATAACTGAAGCTCATTCCTACCAATTCTGCGGTGATTGGCTCTGTTCCGGTTGTTTCCGTATCAAAACTAAAAAAATCCTTTGTAAGGATATTTTGTAAAAAATCAGCTCTTTTTTCTTCTGTATCAATGAGTTGGTAGTCGTATTTTAACGTTTCAAGGCTCTGTAAAATCGAATTTTTTGAATCGTCTGTACTTTCGGACGCAAAAAAGCCGAAAAGATCGCCCTGTGAAGAGGAAGTAGGAGAGGTTGAAACAGCTGTTTTTTTCTCACTTTTCAAAATGCGGTCGATTAGTGTACGAAATTCGAGTTCCTCAAAAATTTTACGAAGTTCCTCTTCATTGATAGATTTTCTTTTTAAACTCTCCATGTCGAGTGTAACAGGTACATCTGTTTTAATTGTAGCCAGGAACTTGGAGAATTCAATTTGTTGCCGGTTGTTTTCTATTTTCGTTTTGATAGCACCTTTCAGCTCATGTGTATGTTCGAGCAGATTCTCGATACTTCCAAATTGTGCGATGAGTTTTTGTGCAGTTTTTTCTCCTACTCCCGGACATCCGGGAATGTTGTCTGCACTGTCTCCCATCAAGCCCAGCATGTCGATGACTTGTGAAGGAGACTGTATATCGAATTTTGCTTTTACTTCTTCCACTCCCATAACCTCAAACTCTTTGTCCCCATATTTAGGGCGATACATAAATACATTATCGGAGACAAGTTGTCCATAGTCTTTATCAGGAGTCATCATATAAGTTTTGATGCCTTGCTTTCCAGCTTCGGTAGCTAGTGTTCCGATTACGTCGTCGGCTTCGAATCCGGGAACTTCAAGGATAGGAATGCGATAAGCTCGGATAATATCTTTAATGATAGGGACGGAGAGACGGATTGCTTCCGGTGTTTCTTCACGTTGTGCCTTGTACTGTTCAAATGCTTCATGACGGAAAGTAGGGCCTGCCGGGTCGAAAGCAATTCCGATATGAGTAGGCTGCTCTTTCTTCAATACATCTTCTAATGTATTTACAAATCCCATGATGGCGGAGGTATTGAAGCCTTTGGAATTAATACGCGGATTCTTAATAAGGGCATAATATGCACGGTATATAAGCGCATAGGCATCTAATAGAAATAGTTTCTCCATTCGTGTAAAAATATTAAGATTTTCTATGTAAAAGTACAAAAAAATACCGTATTCCCTGTTTTATTATTACTTTTGTACGCAAATAAGCCTCTATGAATAAAATAGAATTGATCCGAAAACCTGTTGAAAAAGAGTTAGGTGAATTTAAGTTGCTTTTTGATGATTCGTTGAAAAGTTCAACTCCACTGCTCAATGAAGTGCTGTCGTATATCAAAAAACGCAACGGAAAGATGATGCGTCCTATTTTGGTATTATTGATGGCAAAGTTGTTTGCTGCTCCTAATGCCTCTACTTTACATGCTGCTCTTTCGTTGGAGTTGCTTCATACTGCCAGTCTGGTACATGATGATGTGGTAGATGAGAGTAATCAAAGACGCGGACAGTCTTCTGTCAATGCTATGTATGATAATAAAGTATCGGTATTGGTAGGTGATTATTTATTGGCTACAAGTTTGAAGCATGCTGCTGTCACAGGACAGATTGAACTGGTTGATTTGGTATCACGTTTAGGGCAGGAATTATCGGAAGGAGAAATTATTCAATTGGCGAATATCAATAACTTGGATTTTTCAGAAGAGATTTATTTTGATGTAATTCGTAAGAAGACAGCTGCCTTGTTTACTGCCAGTGCAGAATGTGGAGCTGTTTCTGTCAAAGCATCTGAAGGGAATATCAAATTAGCAGCTCTTTTTGGAGAAATGATTGGTATTGCTTTCCAGATAAAAGACGATATATTCGATTATTTTGAGAATGAAGAGTTGGGTAAACCCACAGGAAATGATATGTTGGAGGGGAAATTGACCCTGCCTGCATTGTATGTATTGAATAATAAAGCCGGTGAGAAGTATCGTCAACTGGCTTTGAAAATTCGGGCGTTTGAGGCTTCTCGGGATGAAATAGAAGATTTCGTTCGTTTTGTGAAACAAGAGGGAGGAATAGAGTATGCACAGAATGTGATGTACGACTATAGAAACCGGGCTTTGGCCTTGCTTCCCGAAACTGCCGATGAATCGGTAAGAGAGGCGCTGACAATGTATATTGATTATGTAATTGAAAGAAATAAGTAATAGTATTAAAATGTAAAGCGGGGCTGTTGCAAACCTTATTTTGCGGCAGCCCCGTTTTTGTATCCAGATGCTTTGGTTCCCGTGTCGGGAAGGCCGGTTATACCGTAAACCGCTCTCCGAATCAACAGTCTTTTACATATACAGTATGAGTCGTTTCTTTATCTGGAGCAGGTAAAACGAGATCAGAAGTTGATATATACTGTGGCAGGAAGGAAAAAAAGGGGAGGAGTGTCGGACACTTTAATTGCCGACGTTGTTTATACATTTGACGGTGTTGGCTGTACATTCAACGTCGTCGATTCTACAGCCGACGTCGTCGGTTTTATTCAATGAATAGAATCTATGGTAATGAATCGATTTTCTGCCGATGAATTGGAGCAGAAGTATCTTATTTTTGAAATAAAAAAACAGAGATTGTCTCAAAATCGAATTGAGTCAATCTCTGTTTGTCGTATAGGTGATTCTTCTGTATTAGAAGAATTTGGTTTCTTGTCCTACAATGTCAGAAAGAAGCAGATTGGCCATTCTGCTGGTTCCTAAGCGGAACAGTTCATTAGTCAGCCATTCTTTGCCCAACACTTCTTTTACGATGGTGTAGTAAACCAGAGCATCGTGTACGGTATTGATACCTCCTGCCGGTTTGAATCCTACTTTTCGTCCGGTTTCAAGGAAATATTCCTTGATTGCCTGACACATTACGTATGCAGCTTCTGGAGTGGCTGCTGGCTTTTCCTTACCTGTAGAAGTCTTGATGAAATCAGCTCCAGAGTACATTGATAGGATAGAGGCTTTTTTGATATTGGATGCGCTTGCCAAAGCTCCTGTCTCAAGAATTACCTTCAGATGTTTGTCACCGCATACATCTTTCAATTCTTCGATTTCATCGCACATACCTTCGTAGTCACCACTCAAGAACTTGCCCACAGAGATAACGATGTCGATTTCGTCTGCGCCGGCATGGAGTGCCATTGCAGTTTCTGCAACTTTTATTTCTGTGAATGTCTGTGAGGAAGGGAAACCACCCGATACGCAAGCAATATTCACGTTGTCGGCTTCCAGTGTATCGTTTACAATTTCTGCCATGTTAGGGTATACACAGATGGCAGCTACGTTGTCCAAGTCGGGATATTTGTCTACAAATTCGTTGACACGTTCTGTAAACTTCATTACGCTCTGTTCGCTGTCTGTGCATTTCAGTGTAGTCAGGTCGATGCAGTGGAATAAGAATTTCTTTACTTCCACAGTATCATTTTCCTTCAGGTGTTTCTCGATGAGTTGTGCTGTTTTTGCTGCAATTTCATCGTCATTTAAAGCTGTATTATACTTGCTGAGTGCTGAATGATATTTGTCAGGCTGATGCAAGTTCTCGTGATCTTCATCACAGCATGTGCAGTCATCTTCATCGCATTCTTCTGCATAATGATGTTCGTGGCCACACTGACAACTTTCTTCATGGTGGTGAGTGTGATGATGTCCGCACTCACAGCTTTCTTCGTGATTATACTTCATATCCTTTATAGTTTAGGGTTGTTTTTATGTCTTTCTTTGTCTCTGTTCGTCTTTTTTTCGAGATTCTTTTGGAATGCTTCGGTCAGATTAACTCCCGTTTGATTAGCCAAACAAAGGAGTACCCAAAGCACATCGGCCATTTCATCGCCAAGGTCGTGTTTCTCTCCCTCTTTAAACGATTGGTCTCCGTAGGTTCTTGCCATAATCCGGGCTAATTCACCCACCTCTTCGGTCAATACGGCCATATTAGTGAGCTCGCTAAAATAGCGCACACCGTATGTCTTTATCCAGTTATCGACTGTTTTCTGTGCTTCTTCCAGTGTCATATCATTCCTTGTTTTTAGTATCCATGCAAATGGTTACGGGGCCATTGTTTAATAGCTCAACTTTCATGTCGGCTCCAAACTCTCCGGTACCGACAGGCTTTCCTAAACCTTTGCTGAGTTCTTCGCAGAAGTATTCATACAAAGGAATGGCTGTTTCATGTCGTGCTGCCCGAATGTATGAAGGGCGATTTCCTTTTTTTGTTGATGCCATTAATGTAAACTGACTGATGACTAATATTTCTCCCTGTATGTCTAATATGGAGCGATTCATTACTCCGTTTTCATCGTCAAAAACTCGTAAGCCAAGGACCTTTTTACAAAGCCAGTTGGCATCTTCCTGAGTGTCGGCTTCTTCTATTCCGACCAAAATCATGAATCCTTCTTGTATTGCGGATTTACATCTTCCGTCGATTGTTACGGAAGCATGACTGACACGTTGAATAACTACTCTCATGTGATAATCTCGTTTCTACAAAGATAACAATTAATTTTTACTCTTTGTTTATAAACTTTCTTTAATACTTTGTGCTGCGGCCATTCCCACCACTTCGGCAATCTCTTCCACTGTAGCCTGCTTGATGCGGTTCACGCTCTTAAACTTTTTGAGAAGGGCTGTTTTTCTTTTCTCTCCGATTCCTTTTATCTGATCCAATGCAGAGGCAACCTGGCTTTTGCTTCGCTTGTCTCGGTGGAAGGTAATGGCAAACCGGTGGACTTCATCTTGGATATTTTCCAGCAGATGGAAGAGGGGAGTTCCTTGTTTTATCCCTACAATCATCGGAGGAAATCCGTACAGCACTTCGGAGGTACGGTGACGGTTGTTTTTGGCAAGTCCGGCGATGGGAATGGTTAGCTTGAGTTCGTCTTCTATAACCTGACGTACTACTTCCATTTGCCCCTTTCCACCGTCAGTCAGGATTAAGTCCGGAAGTTCACCTTGTTCTTCTATAATGCGGGTATATCTTCTTCGTACGACTTCCTGCATGGAGGCATAGTCGTCTGGGCCGACTACAGTTTTAATGATATACTTCCGGTAGTCTTTTTTACTGGGTTTCCCTTTTTTGAAAACGACACAGGCAGCTACGGCATCCGAACCCTGTATGTTGGAGTTGTCAAAGCATTCAATATGCATAGGAAGACGGTCCATATGCAATTGTTCCTGTATTTCTTTTAATATACGCGTGGTCCGTTGTTCGGGGTTTAGCTTCTCTGCTTGTTTCAGTCGGTCTACCTTATACTGCTTTACATTTAGGATAGATAGCTCCAGCAAATGCTTTTTATCCCCTCGTTGAGGTATTGTAAAAACAACTCCATTCATCTCCATATCCAATTCGAACGGAATGATGATTTCCTTGGAAAGGCTTTTGTAACGCTCGCGCATCTCGATGATGCCAAGCTCCAGCAGTTCCTCTTTTGTCTCATTCAACCGCTTCTTATATTCAAAGGTGAATGCCTGGTTGATGCAGCCGTTTGTGATATGCAGATAATTGATATATGCTGCATTTTCGTCTGTCTCAATCGAGAATACATCGATGTTATGCAGAATAGAACTGACGACTTCGCTCTTGGAACGATAGTTCTCTATCAGCTCAAATTTCTCTTTCAACTTTTGTGCTTCTTCGAAACGGAGTTCTGCAGCCAAATCCTGCATTTCTTTTAGAAGAGCCGTGCAGATAGTCTGTGTATTTCCACGGAGTATCTCCTTTACTTCTGCAATATTTTGCATGTATTCTTCGTGTGACTGAAGTCCTATACAAGGGCCTTTGCAATTCTTGATATGGTATTCCAGACAGACATTGAATTTACCTTCCCGTATGTTCTCCGGGGTGAGAGCCAAGCGGCAGGTGCGAAGAGGGTATAGCTTTTTAATCAGATCTAATACAGCATGCATGGATGGAACATGGCTGTATGGACCGTAGTAGGTCGATCCATTCCGTACAATATTACGAGTCTTGAAAACACGGGGAAAGTACTCGTTGCTTACACAAATAGAAGGATAGCTCTTATCGTCTTTCAGCAATACATTGTATCTGGGTTTGTATTTCTTGATTAGATTATTCTCTAATAATAGAGCGTCTTCTTCTGTATTAACAACAATATAACGAATGTCTGCAATTTTACTGACCAGTATTCGGGTTTTAGCCGAATGCTGGTCTTTATTGAAATAAGAGCTTACTCGTCTTTTCAGGTTCTTGGCTTTCCCTACATAGATGATGGTTCCTTCTGAGTTTAGGTATTGGTAAATACCCGGACCTTCTGGGAGGTTAAGCACAATACCCCGCAAATATTCGTTTGTCTTTATCCCTTCTTTTTCTTCCATGCACTGTTGTAGTTCTGTTTTGGGAGTTTGCTGTTATAGTTGCAGAAGGGTAGTAATGTCTACATTTTCCGGAAATGCTTTTCTTCCTTCCAGATCTTTCAGCTCAATGACAAAGTTTACATAAGCTTTCTTAACTCCGCAACTTTGAACCAGACGGTGAGTGGCTGCCATGGTTCCGCCTGTTGCCAACAAGTCGTCGTGTAATAAAACAACGTCATCTTCACAGATTGCATCTTTGTGGATTTGGATTGTATCTGTGCCATACTCTTTCGCATATGTTTCTTCAATGACTTCAGCGGGTAGTTTTCCTGGCTTGCGGGCCATGATGAATCCTGCTCCTAAACGAGCTGCGACAGCAGCGCCTAAGATGAAGCCTCTTGATTCGATACCTACTACTTTGGTAATGCCTTTGTCTTTGTATAACTCATACAACTCATCAATTAAAGCTCGCAGACATTCTGCATTTTTAAAGAGAGTGGTTACGTCATAGAATAAAATTCCAGGGATCGGAAAATCGGGTATTTCCCGAAGGTTTTCTTTGAGTAATTCTTTGTTCATATTCAGTGTTTTATAATAATTCCTTAAACAAGTTGTTTCACGTGAAACACATCCTTTATCTGCCAAGAAGTACCAGCAGAACGTTGATGTCGCTGGGAGATATCCCTGGTATGCGGCTGGCTTGAGCCAAAGTCTCAGGATCTATCTTGATCAGTTTTTGACGGGCTTCTGTAGAAAGCGATTGGAGGTTCGCATAATCGAACTTTCCTTTTATGCGGATAGATTCTAAACGATGAATCTTGTCGGCTATCATACGTTCGCGGTCTATGTATCCTTTGTACTTGATACGTATTTCTGCAGCCTCAATGATTTCGTCCTTACGCTCTTCTATTTTATTCAGCTGTTCCATGAAGGCCGGTACGTGGGGCGCTATGTTCTCTATGGTAATCTGTGGGCGTCCGATTAGATCAATGAGTTTACATCCATGTGTTAGACGAGCCGTTCCCAAAGTCTCCAATGCATCGTTAATCTTATCAGCCTTGATGGAGTAGGTTTGGGTGAATTCTACGATACGATTAATTTCAGCCTGCTTTTTCAGTAACATCTCGTATCGGTCTTGTTTAACCAGCCCCAACTTATAAGCACGTTCTGTCAAGCGCATGTCAGCATCATCCTGACGAAGCAGAATGCGGTATTCAGCACGCGATGTAAACATACGGTATGGCTCATCCACTCCTTTGGTTACAAGGTCGTCGATTAATACGCCGATATAAGCTTCGTCTCTTCCCAAAACAAATGGTTCACCACCGTGGCAGTTGATGTGTGCATTGATGCCGGCAACGATACCTTGTCCGCCTGCTTCTTCGTATCCGGTTGTTCCGTTTACTTGTCCGGCAAAGAAGAGATTCTTGATAACCTTCGATTCCAACGTATGCTTGAGCTGGGTTGGGTCGAAGTAATCGTATTCAATTGCATATCCCGGACGGTATATAACCAAGTCCTTGAAACACGGTATGCGCTTCAGGGCTTCTATTTGGATGTCCATTGGCAGTGAAGACGAGAATCCGTTCAAGTAGAGTTCGTGCGTGCTTTCACCTTCCGGCTCAAGGAACAGTTGATGCTGTGGCTTGTCGGGGAAGGTTACGATTTTAGTTTCTATACTCGGGCAATAGCGAGGACCTATACTTTGGATTTGTCCGTTGAATAGGGGCGAATCGGCAAGTCCGCTTCTTAATACTTCATGCACTTCTTCATTTGTATAGCATGTCCAGCATTGCAATTGTTTCAGCTTGCGTGGCTCACTGATGTATGAAAAACGGTGAAAGTCGTTTTCTCCATCTTGAGTTTCCATCATGTCGAAATGGACACTTCTTGCATCGATGCGTACAGGAGTTCCAGTTTTCATTCTTCCAGATGTGATGCCATGGCGTGTGATGGATTCGGTCAAATGATAAGAAGCGGGCTCTGCACAGCGTCCGCCTGCCAGCATTTTGTGACCAATATGCATCAAACCATTCAGGAAAGTTCCTGCGGTAAGTACGATACATTTTGCATGGAAGGTTACTCCCCAGCATGTAACAAGTCCTGTAACTTCACCATTCTCTATGATCAATTCCTCTACTGTATCTTGCCAGATATGTAGATTGGGAGTATTCTCTAAGACTGCCCGCCACTCCCAGATGAACTTGGCACGGTCGCATTGTGCACGCGGACTCCACATGGCAGGTCCTTTTGAACGGTTCAGCATTCGGAATTGAATGGCGGTACGGTCGGTTACCAATCCCATGTATCCACCCAATGCATCAATTTCTCTTACGATTTGCCCTTTGGCAATACCTCCCACAGCCGGGTTGCAGCTCATTTGTCCGATCTTGTTCATATCCATAGTAATCAGACAAGTCTTTGAACCGAGATTAGCCGCAGCAGCCGCGGCTTCGCAGCCTGCATGTCCGGCACCGATTACAATAACGTCGTACTTAAAGTCCATTTTATATTATTCTTATAAATCTATTTGCAAAGGTACTAAATTTTGTATTTGACAGAAAAACAGGCTGGTGAAAAGAATTTAATGGGAGTGTTTGTTCCGGTTGGTGAGGAAAATCTTCTTTTGGGGACGAAATGGTAGAAAAGAAGGGTATAGACAATCTCTGTTTGTGGAGAAATCAGATTTAAGTGAGGGAGGAAATGCTTTTCCCCCTTTTTTGACGAGTATTTTGATGTGTGATTTTGCCAGGAAAGATGTAGTAGGAAATGAAAAGTGTACGCCTGTTTCGAATGTAAGAGGTTATTTCTGTAATGCTGATTGCATTCTGCCTTTCTTTTTGTGTAAAATAAGATGCCTGAAAAACGCCAAAATCACATTCATCTGTATACTTGCACGTAAAAAAGCCTGTTTTTTGAAGGGTACGGAAGGGTTAGTATATCCTTTGTAAGTGATCGGTGTAAAAAGAATCTACTTATACTTTTTATTTTTTCACTTAGTCGCAGATAAGAGCTACATAGTTTGTGTCGTAGAGAAATCTGGTTTGTCATTGGAAAACGAAAGACAGAACTTTGCATATCAACTTATACAAATTGTCATTTATTAAAAAGGTAAATTATGAGAAAATTGAAAATGTTGTCAGGTATGTTGCTTTTGTCAGCACTGACTTTAGGGAGTGTGTCATGTAGTAGCGATGATGATCCAGGTGAAGGACTTGGAGGTGGTCAAGGAACAGGAACTTGCAGCGTAGAGGGGCGTACTATTTCGTATAATCATGGATATTATTACAAAGAAAACTATGGAACTCCTGGCTCAATAGAATTGATGTTTACAGATTATGATGTAACGACTCTTCCTGATAAAATGGTGAATGGTTTTTTGCTTTCGTTTACTACAACCGATACAACTTTACCGGAAGGAACTTTTCCTTATTCCAATTCGGATGAAGATCTTAATACATGGGGTTTTGTTGAATTGTATGATTATAATCCGGCACAGGATGCGGCCTCTGGTGGAGATGAAGATCTTATCTCGCACGGAACTTATACTTATGTGACAGACTGGAATCCTGGGTATGAATCAGGTAATATTGTTATAACTCGTGATGGGAATTTCTATCGTATTGAACTCAATGATTTGAAGTTCTTGAAAGATGCAAATGGAGACGATGGGGTAGATTCTTTCGAACCGAAAGCTTCAGGTTCTTTCGTTTGGGAAGGCGAACTGAAAGATATTACCTCTTGGATGAACGGTGATGAATATGGCAGAAGCTTATCATACGGTTCTCCTTGGAATAAACTGAGCCGTATTGCCCGATAATATGGTATCTGGGGCCTTATTATAAGGCCCTTGTATGATAGTTATACAGTCTCGGGTAGAGGTATAAAAGTAGGTCAAAAGATTGTAGATTATTGTTCAGAGTAGAGATTCGTATAAATAATAATGGCAGGATGTTATCTTTGGGGAATGCATCCTGCCATTTTATGTTGATTATTTTTTAGGCGAACTTTTATTTCACTTTCAGCTTCTCGAAACCTTCACCATAAACACCCACTACGTTGCTTTGTGAGATAAAAGCGTTTGGATCGATGTCTTTAATCAGACGGAAAATATCGAGTGATTCACTTTTCTTGGCCAGTACAACTACTACTTTCATTTCTTGTTTGCTGTACCATCCTTTTCCGTCAAGCAGCGTCACACCGCGATCTACCTTTGTGGAAATTGCTTCGGCTATTTCCTCATGTTTGCGTGAGAAAATAAGAAACTGTACCGATTGCCGGGTCGTATTAATCACATAGTCGATGACAATACTCATAATGAAAAGTACGCAAAAACCGAACAATACACGACGCCAGTCCTGAAATATAATGTAGCAAGACGATATGATTACAATGTCGCAATACATCATCATTCGTCCTAAGGTTACATCTTTATACTTATTGATAACCCATGCAATGATATCTGTACCACCTGTACTACCGTTGTTGCAGAATACAATTCCGATACCAAACCCTAAGAGTCCAGCTCCAATAACGCAAGCCATAAAGTCTTGTCCTGGTCCTAATAACTGGGGGAGATGCCCGTTTTCATCCTTTAGAAGCATCTGGAAAAACCAGAGCAAGAAAGTAAGCATAAAGATGGCATAAATTGTCTTCAGACTGAATTTGGGACCTAAAATCTTGAGTGCAATTCCCATAAATACAGCATTGATGATAAAATATGACACCTGAATTTCAAGGCCTGTTGCATAATAGATAATAGCTGAGATACCAGTTACTCCTCCGGTTGTAATTTGATAAGGAAGCAAGAATGCCGCCCAACCAATAGCATAACAAATCAGACCGAATGTGATGGCCAGATAGTCTTTGGCTTCTCTGCCCAATTTCCTTTTTAACAATGCTTCCATGAAAGTTGTATTTTAAAACGAAGAGGCACAAGATATAGAGTTTATGAGTATTTCTCTATACCAGTGCCTCTGTGTTTGATTTTTATTATAATACAATGTTTACAATCTTCTTCGGAACGATGATCACCTTTTTCGGGGTTTTACCTTCAATCCATTTTTGAGCCTGTTCATTGCTCATTACAGTAGATTGAATGGTTTCATTATTCGCGTCTGCCGGGAATTCCAGTGTAAAGCGAGCTTTACCGTTGAATGAGATTGTATACTTGATACTGTCTTCTTTCAGATACTCTTCATTGAATGCCGGCCATTGTGCATCACATACAGAAGTAGAGTGTCCCAATGCTTCCCATAATTCCTCTGCCAAATGTGGAGCAAACGGTGCAATGACCACAACCAGCTGACTCAGTACTTCCTTATTGCGGCATTTCAGAGAGGTCAGTTCGTTTACACAAATCATGAATGCACTGATCGAAGTATTGTAAGAGAAAGTCTCAATATCGCCTGAAACCTTTTTAATCAGCTTGTGGATTGCTTTCAGCTCTTCTTTGGTTGCTTCTCCTTCTACAGGAAGGAATTCGTCTGTACGTGAGTAGAACAATGCCCAAAGTTTCTTCAAGAAGCGGTGTACTCCGTCGATACCGTTAGTATCCCAAGGTTTAGACTGTTCTACCGGACCCAGGAACATTTCATACATACGTAATGTATCCGCTCCGTATTTGTCAACAATCATATCCGGGTTGACTACGTTGTACATTGATTTACTCATCTTTTCTACTGCCCATCCGCAAACATATTTGCCATCTTCCAGAATGAATTCGGCATTGTTATATTCCGGACGCCAGTTTTTGAAGGCTTCCACATCCAATACATCGTTTGTTACGATGTTTACATCTACATGAAGCGGAGTTACTTCGTACTGATCTTTCAGGCCTAATGAAACGAAGGTGTTGGTATCTTTGATACGGTATACAAAGTTGCTTCGTCCCTGAATCATACCCTGATTTACCAACTTCTGGAACGGCTCTTCTTTTACACTTACGCCCAAATCGAACAGGAATTTGTTCCAGAAACGAGAATAAATCAAGTGGCCGGTAGCATGTTCTGTACCTCCTACGTAAAGGTCTACATTCTGCCAGTAATGGTCGGCTTTTTCAGAGACCAGTGCTTCTGTATTGTGAGGATCCATATAACGCAGATAATATGCGCTTGAACCTGCGAATCCAGGCATTGTATTCAGTTCCAGAGGGAATACATTTACGTGGTCAATCTTAGAGTTCTCTACCACTTCACCTTTGGTTACATCCCAAGCCCAGCGTGTAGCATGACCCAATGGAGGTTCACCGCTTTCAGTTGGCAAGAACTTGTCTACTTCCGGCAATTCCAGCGGCAATTTCTGCTCGTCTATCATGTAAGGCATACCATCCTTGTAATATACAGGGAACGGTTCTCCCCAATAGCGCTGACGAGAGAAAATAGCATCACGAAGACGGAAATTAACCTTTACACGTCCCAAGTGATGTTCTTTTACATATTTCTTTGTAGCTGCAATCGCTTCCTTGATGGTCAGTCCGTTCAGATTCAGGTCGCAGTAAGGAGTAACTCCGGCTTTTGGAGAGTTGCATACGATACCTTCTTTGGCATCAAAGCTTTCTTCGCTTACATCGCATCCTTCTACCAGCGGTACAATCGGAAGGTTGAAATGTTTGGCAAATGCATAGTCACGGCTATCGTGAGCAGGCACAGCCATGATGGCACCTGTACCGTATCCAGCCAATACATAGTCGCTGATCCATACCGGAACAGCATCGCCGGTAAACGGATTGATGGCATACGAACCACTGAATACACCGGTTACACGACGGTCTGAGATACGTTCACGTTCAGTACGTTTTTTAGTGCGGTCCAAATAAGCTTCCACTTCTGCCTTTTGAGCCTCTGTTGTCAGTTGAGGAACAAGTTCGCTTTCCGGAGCCAACACCATAAATGTAACACCAAACATTGTATCTGCACGAGTGGTGAAGATAGTAAACTCCAAATCGCTGTCTTTTACTTTGAAGCGTACTTCTGTACCTTCCGAACGTCCGATCCAGTTACGTTGAGTCTCTTTCAGAGAATCGGTCCAGTCTACAGTTTCCAGTCCGTCCAGCAAGCGTTGTGCATAAGCCGATACACGCAGACACCACTGGCGCATCTTCTTCTGCACCACTGGATGACCTCCACGTTCAGATACTCCGTCTACCACCTCATCGTTGGCCAATACAGTACCCAAAGCCGGACACCAGTTCACCATTGTCTCTCCCAGGTAGGCAATACGATAGTTCATCAGCACTTCCTGCTGTTCTTTTTCCGATTTGTTTTTCCATTCTTCAGCAGTAAAGTTCAATTCTTCGCTGCAAGCAACATCTAAGCCTTCTGTACCTTTCTGTTCGAAATGTGCTACCAGCTTACTGATGGGCTCTGCCTTCTGGCAGGCATTGCAATAATAGCTGTTGAACATCTTCTGGAAGGCCCATTGTGTCCAATGATAATAACCCGGTTCGCAGGTACGTACTTCTCTGTCCCAGTCAAAGCTGAAACCTATTTTATCCAACTGCTGGCGATAGCGGTTAATGTTATTTACAGTGGTGATAGCAGGATGCTGACCTGTCTGGATTGCATATTGTTCTGCCGGTAATCCGTAGGCATCGTATCCCATCGGATTCAATACGTTAAAACCTTGCAGTCTTTTGTAACGAGCATAAATATCGCTGGCAATGTAGCCCAGAGGATGACCTACGTGGAGTCCCGCTCCTGATGGATAAGGGAACATGTTCAATACGTAGAATTTCTTCTTTGATTCATCTTCCGACACTTGATAGGTCTTGTTTTCAACCCATTTCTGTTGCCATTTTTGCTCAATCTCTCTGAAATTATATTCCATAAGTGAAGAGTGTTTTTATGTTTGATTTTTATATAATTTTCTTTATAAAGCACAAAGATAGTAAGACTTCGGAAATAAATGGAAGTAAATCGAAATGAAAAGTTTATCTTTGTTTGTAAATCAAGTAAGAAATGAATTTTAAACTCGTTATGAAGCTGAAGAAAACGTATGTGATGGCCTGTCTGCTTGGCTGTCTGGTAGGAAATCTCTATGCGCAACGCACGGAAATGCTACTTGAAAAAGGGTGGAAGTTTACAAAAGGAGATGTATCGGGAGCAGAAGGTACAAGCTTCAATGATACACATTGGGAAAGCGTAGTTGTTCCACACGACTGGGCGATATACGGTCCTTTCGACCGTAATAACGATTTGCAGAATGTGGCGGTAACCCAAAACTTCGAGAAAGAAGCGTCAGTAAAGACCGGACGTACCGGAGGTTTGCCTTATGTGGGAGTGGGATGGTATCGTACCCGGTTTGATGTGGAACCCGGACGACAGACTATGCTGGTATTCGATGGAGCCATGAGTGAAGCCAAAGTATATGTCAACGGAAAAGAAGCCTGTTTTTGGCCTTTCGGTTATAACTCCTTCTACTGTGATGTGACTTCTTTCCTCAATCACGACGGAAAGCAGAACCTGCTTGCTGTGCGTTTGGAGAATAGACCTCAGTCTTCCCGATGGTATCCGGGAGCCGGGCTATACCGGAATGTACGGGTGGTGACTACCGGACAGATTCATGTGCCTGTATGGGGAACACAACTTACTACTCCTCATGTATCTGAGGATTATGCTTCGGTATGTCTGCGTACATCGGTTGAGAATGCCGGTCGTACGGAACTGACAGTGCAGACAGATATTATCTCTCCCGAAGGTAAGGTTGTTTCATCGAAGAAAAACAAAGGATACATCAATCACGGATTACCTTTTACACAAAATTTCATTGTGGAGCATCCGGCATTATGGTCACCGGAGTCTCCCTCTTTGTATCGGGCTGTATCAAAGATTTATTCGGGCGATACCTTGCTGGATACATATACTACTCGTTTTGGAATCCGTTCCATCGAGTACATTGCAGACAAAGGCTTCTTCCTGAATGGGAAACATCGTAAATTCCAGGGTGTATGCAATCATCACGATTTAGGTCCACTGGGGGCGGCAATCAATGTATCCGCCTTGCGGCATCAACTCAGAATGCTGAAGGATATGGGTTGCGACGCCATTCGTACCGCCCATAATATGCCGGCTCCCGAGCTGGTTTCACTGTGCGATGAAATGGGTTTTATGATGATGATTGAGCCATTTGATGAATGGGATATTGCAAAATGCGAAAACGGCTACCACCGTTTCTTCAATGAATGGGCAGAGCGTGATATGGTGAATATGTTGCATCAGTACCGTAATAATCCTTGTGTGGTGATGTGGAGTATTGGTAATGAGGTGCCTACACAGTGGAGTGCAGAAGGATACAAGGTCGCAAAATTCCTGCAAGACATCTGTCACCGTGAAGACCCTACACGTCCGGTTACTTGCGGTATGGATCAAGTGGACAGTGTACTCGATAATGGCTTTGCAGCTATGCTGGATATTCCCGGCTTTAACTATCGTGCTCACCGCTACGAAGAAGCCTATGAGCGCTTGCCTCAGAATATCGTATTGGGGTCTGAAACTTCGTCTACCGTCAGTTCACGTGGAGTATATAAGTTTCCTGCAGAACGCAAGGCTGGAGCGATGTACGATGACCATCAGTCTTCTTCTTACGACTTGGAGTATTGCAGCTGGTCGAATATTCCGGATATTGATTTTGCCCTGGCAGAAGATTACGACTGGACAATCGGCCAGTTTGTGTGGACAGGCTTCGATTATTTGGGAGAACCCAGTCCGTATGATACCAATGCCTGGCCTAACCATAGCTCCATGTTCGGTATTATCGATTTAGCTTCTATTCCTAAAGACCGTTACTATCTGTACCGTAGTATCTGGAATAAAGACGAAGAAACCTTGCATATTCTCCCGCACTGGAACTGGGAGGGCTACGAAGGCAAGCCGATACCGGTATTTGTATATACGAATTATCCTTCGGCAGAACTGTTTGTCAACGGTAAAAGCTACGGACGCCAGACAAAGAACCGTCAGACTGTAGAAAACCGCTATCGTCTGATGTGGCACAACGTAACGTATGAGCCGGGAGGAGTGAAAGTGATTGCATACGATGCGGACGGAAAGGCTGTGGCAGAGAAGAAATTGCATACAGCAGGAAAGCCTCATCATATCGAACTTCAGACCGATTATACCTCACTGAAAGCCGATGGTAAAGATTTGGCTTATGTCACTGTGCGAGTAGTTGACAAAGAAGGAAATCTTTGTCCTACAGACGGACGTCTTCTGAATTTCCGTGTAAAAGGAGCCGGTTCATACCGTGCATCAGCCAATGGAGATCCTACTTGCCTTGATTTGTTTCATTTGCCCCAGATGCATGCTTTTAATGGAATGCTTACCGTTATCGTACAAGCTGGTGAGACTGCCGGCAACTTGGAACTTCAAGTCTCGGCAAAAGGTTTGAAAACAGCCCGACTGGTCTTGCCGGTACAATAAAGCCGATACAACAACCAGATAAAAACAAGAAGCAGTGCAAGAGAATATCTACTCGTGCACTGCTTCTCTATTTTTAGCATGGATGTACTGAAAAATTTATTTGTTCAGCTTCCAGGTAAATCCGTCTTTAGTATCCTTCACTTCAAATCCTAATGCAGCCAGACTGTCGCGTATCTTGTCGCTGGTAGCCCAGTCTTTGTTTGCTTTCGCCTGCATACGCTGTTCCAGCAGCATATCTACCACCTTGCCGTATGCTTCTTCGCGTGCAGCGTTGTTTTCTGCTTCGGCTTTCAGTCCCAATATGTCGAATACGAACAAATGGAATACACTCTTCAGCTCTTCCAAATCTTCTGCACTGATGGTTGCTTTCTTGTCGATAACAGTATTAATCATACGAGTAGCATCGAACAGGTGTGAAATTACAATCGGTGTATTCAAGTCATCGTTCATAGCTTCGTAGCACTTCTCACGCAAGCCCGCAGGAGTAATACCGGTTGTTGTCTTCGACGGAGTAATGCGTTCCAGGTTTTTCAATCCTTCCATCAGACGCTCCAAGCCTTTTTCTGCAGCCTGCAATGCTTCGTTGCTGAAGTCTACTGTACTGCGGTAGTGTGCCTGCAGAATGAAGAAGCGGATAGTCATGGCAGAATATGCCTGCGACAACAGCTTGTTGGAACCGGTAAAGAATTCATCCAGTGTGATGAAGTTGCCCAACGATTTACCCATCTTCTGTCCGTTGATGGTAATCATGTTG
The DNA here is from genome assembly GCF_027529745.1 of Phocaeicola acetigenes. Taxonomy (NCBI): domain Bacteria; kingdom Pseudomonadati; phylum Bacteroidota; class Bacteroidia; order Bacteroidales; family Bacteroidaceae; genus Phocaeicola; species Phocaeicola acetigenes. Next base: position 15,348 of record NZ_JAPZVM010000015.1, on the reverse strand, counting down.
TTGTGCATCCAGTAATGTACCATGTCATGTCCCTGCGAAGCCACGCTCTGTGCAATTTCACATTCGTGGTGAGGGAAAATCAAGTCCATACCTCCTCCGTGAATATCGAAGTTTTCTCCCAAATATTTGCGACCCATAGCGGTACATTCGCAATGCCATCCCGGGAATCCGTTGCTCCAAGGCGAAGGCCAGCGCATGATGTGTTCAGGCTGTGCACATTTCCACAAGGCAAAGTCTGCCGGATTATGCTTTTCCTGCTGTCCGTCCAGTTCGCGGGTTGTGTTGATTACATCATCCAGGTTGCGTCCCGAAAGTTTGCCATAATGATGGTCTTTATTATACTTCGCTACATCGAAATATACAGAACCCTGACTTTCGTAAGCATATCCGTTTTTCAGAATCTGCTCTACCAGTTCAATCTGTTCGATGATATGTCCCGAAGCGTGCGGTTCGATGCTGGGCGGAAGCACGTTCAAAGCTTCCATCGCCTTATGATAACGGTTCAGGTAGAACTGTACCACTTCCATCGGTTCCAGCTGCTCCAGGCGTGCTTTCTTTGCAATCTTGTCTTCACCTTCGTCGGCATCGTGTTCCAGATGGCCTACGTCGGTAATGTTACGTACATAGCGTACCTTATAACCCAAATGAGTGAGGTAACGGAATAAAATATCAAACGTGATAGCCGGACGGGCATGGCCCAGATGGGCATCACCGTATACTGTAGGACCGCAAACATACATGCCCACATGAGGAGCGTGCAACGGAACAAACAGTTCCTTTTTGCGGGTAAGTGTATTGTAAATGGTTAGTTTATTCTCCATAATGAGATAGTTTTTGTTAGAAAGGCAAAAATACATAATTTTTTTGAACCTAACTCACAGAACTACCGTGTTTTTCTTCTCTTTTCCTGTAAGGAAAGATCCTGAAATGTTAATACATCTGTAAGAGATTGGTAAAAGTCTTAATACATGTTATAAAACATCATTTTTAGACTGGATTATTTGCAGAATACCAGAAAAGCCGTACCTTTGCATCGTGTTTTTCATAGTATTAGATTTAAGGTTAACAAAGGTTGGAGTACAGCGGTACTCCTTTTTTTATGCCCATATCTCAAGTTATGAAAGAAAATAAGAAAGTTTTGTTGGGAATGAGCGGAGGAACAGACAGTTCCATGGCAGCTCTCTTGTTGCAGGAAGCCGGATACGAAGTAACTGGTGTCACTTTCTGTTTCTATGAGAAAGACGGTCAGACGGCTTATTTGGACGAAGCCCGAGAACTTTGTGAGCGTCTTGCTATTCCCCATTTGGTATACGATGCCCGTGAGGCCTTCCAAAAGCATATCATCCGCTATTTTATTGATACTTACATGAAGGGACAGACGCCTGTTCCCTGTACGCTTTGTAATAATTACCTGAAATGGCCGTTGTTGCAGCAGATAGCCGACGAACGCGGCATTTATCATCTGGCTACCGGCCATTATGTGCGCAAGGTACAGGCGGAAGGTTATTGGCACATCCGGTGTGGAGCAGATCCCGACAAAGACCAGTCATTCTTTTTGTGGGGATTGCCTCAAACCATTCTTGAACGGATGCTGTTGCCGATGGGCGAGCTGACCAAGGTGCGTGTCAGGGAACTGGCTGCCGAAAGAGGTTTTCAAAGAGTGGCGCACAAGCGGGATAGCTTTGGGGTTTGTTTCTGCCCGATGGATTATCGCAGTTTCCTGAAGGAACATCTCCCCGAAGGAAGCATTGTGCCCGGCAGTTTTTACGATGAAGAAGGACATTGTATCGGTAAGCACGAAGGCTATCCTTTCTATACGATAGGACAGCGTCGGGGGCTGGGGATTTATCTGAATAAGGCTTTGTTTGTCAAACAGATTATTCCCGAAGAAAACAAAGTGATTATCAGCGACAATCTCCAGTCGCTGGAACAGAATGAGATGTATCTCCATCAGTCTTGTGTGATCAATCCTGAAGCTTTGCTGGGAAGAGACGATGTGGTGGTGAAAATACGATACCGTAAACAGGCCAACCGCTGTACAGTGACCCGTATCGATGCCGACCGTCTGCATGTATGCCTGCATGAACCTCTCGCGTCCATTGCTTCCGGACAGGCTGCCGTGTTCTACCGCGACGACAAGGTGCTGGGAGGAGGAATTGTAGAGTGAGCCAAGTGTGAATTGTCTTTTTGTCAGAAATGACAATATGATAATTTACCCCCTTAAAAACAGCCGTTTTTGTATGCGGTATCAGTTGTGCTGACTTTTTCTCGCAAATTTTCCCTTTTGTGAAATTGGAAAAGAAAGTATTATTCTTTATTTCCTGGCAGAGAGATATGAAAGAAGAATAGATGATTCCTTTTTTGTAAGTGTATTAAAGGATAAGCTGTCGAAAAAATATTCTTGTGGCAAGCGATAGCATACGTAAGAAAAGCAAGTTGGGGTAGTTGAAGAGGCGTATGAAAGCCATCGGAGAGAGAAAATTTCACACTTTTATTACCATTTGCCTGCGCGATTATTCGCGTAAGCCTTCATTACAGGTCGCGTAAGGCTCCGATACTTGTAACAGAAGCTGCCGATACAAGTATCATCAGCCTCTGTTACAGGTTGGATATGATGTTGTAAAGCATGTATTTGCCTTATTTTAAAGGCTGTTTTCTCCTTTTTTCTTCTTCTGAGTGAAGATAAAGAAGAAAGTAGTGGTTAGCAGAAATCCTCAAATCTTCTCTAATTGTCAGAAAAATCGGTTTTTCTCTGACTTTTGGATTTTAGAAATTCTTCCACATTTCGAGTGCCTTATTTTCGGCCGCTTCCATGATTTCACGTTCGCCCGGACCTTTGTCGTTAATACCGCAAAGATGAAGAATACCGTGGATAATTACACGATACAACTCGGTGTTGTAGTCCGCTCCAAACTGTTCGGCATTGGTACGTACAGTATCCAGACTGATAAACAAATCCCCCGATATGCGGTTTCCTTCGCAATAGTCGAATGTAATGATATCTGTATAATAGTCGTGCTGCAGATACTGGCGGTTGACTTCCAGTATTTTTTCATCCGAGCAGAAGATGTAAGCAATATCTCCCGTTCTTTTCCCGTATGTTTCGGCTACAGCTTTAATCCATGCACTGGTTTCACGCTTGCGGATAGCAGGCATTTCAATGTCTTCGGTCTGATAAGTAATCATATATGTAAGTTTTTAATGAAAGAACAAATAACAGATAAAAATAGCAGAAATAATTCCGGCCAGATCGGCAAGTAATCCACAGGGAACAGCATGCCGCGTTTTAGTCACACCTACACTGCCGAAGTAAACTGCCAGAATATAGAATGTGGTATCGGTAGACCCCTGGAAGATGCACGACAGGCGGCCCACAAACGAATCGGCTCCATACGTGTTCATCGCATCAATCATAAGTCCTCTTGCTCCGCTTCCGCTTAAAGGTTTCATCAAGGCGGTAGGCAGTGCACCGGTAAAGTCGCTGTCTATTCCACACAGGCTGATGAGGCTGGCTACTCCCTGTATCAGGAAGTCCATGCATCCCGAAGCACGGAATACTCCGATTGCTACCAGAATAGCGACCAGATAAGGAATGATACGTACAGCAGTGGTAAATCCTTCTTTGGCACCTTCTACAAATGCATCGTATACATTGATTTTCTTGCGCATTCCTGCTACGATGAATCCTATGATAATGACAAACAGAAAGACATTGGCTGTCGTAGTAGAATACACATCAATCTGCTGGCGCGACAAGGTACTGAAAAGGTAGATGATGCCTGCAATGAAAAGACTGGTTCCTCCCAAAAACAACAGAATTGTCCGGTTGAGTAAGTTGATACGCTGATACAGACTCACGGCAATGATTCCGGCCAGTGTAGAGAAGAAAGTAGCCAGCAGGATGGGAACAAATACATCGGTAGGCTGGGCAGCTCCCAATTGTGCCCGATATACCATGATACTGATAGGAATCAGGGTGAGTCCGGAGGTATTCAGTACCAGAAACATAATCATGGGATTGCTTGCTGTGTCTTTTTTCGGGTTCAGCTCTTGAAGTCCCTCCATGGCTTTCAGTCCCAAAGGAGTGGCGGCATTGTCCAGTCCCAGCATATTGGCTGCCAGATTCATAAAGATACTTCCTGTTACCGGATGTCCTTTGGGAATATCGGGAAACAGTTTGCAGAACAATGGAGAAAGGAGACGTGAAAATACCCGGATGACTCCTCCCTGTTCGCCGATGCGCATGATACCCATCCAGAGAGAAAGTACACCGGTCAGTCCCAGCGAGATTTCGAATGCAGTTTTCGACGACTCGAACGTAGAGTTGATGATAGTGGGAAACACTTCCGTATTGCCGAAGAAAACCAGTTGGATGGCTGCCACCACAAAGGCAGCAATAAAAAAGGTAATCCAGATATAGTTTAATACCATTGTCTTTAGGTTTTTAAGTTTATGGTTCAGCAAGCAAACAGAATGATGCAACTGATACTTGCCCATGAATTATCCGGACAAAAATAGTGAAAGGCGAGCGCAGTACCAAGCCAAACGCTTGCTTTTGAGCAAAAGTAATACTGAGCTGCATCCTATCTTATCAAAAAATGAGGTAACTTTCATTAGAATCAGTTATTTTTGTTTCCATGAAAAAGCATAAATACCTTTTTATCCGGCGAATACTTTTGATGCTCCTCTTATTGGGAGTAATCGTTTTCCGTTTCATACCTGCTGCAGGCGAGTGGTATGCCCGTTGCATTTACCCTTCGGTTTCGTTGGTCTTATCGTGGATTACCTCGTGGATACCCTTTTCGTTAGACGAGTGGCTGGTAGTTTGGGCTGCTGTACTTCTGGTTGCATATCCGTTTTGGGCACGGAAGCATGGCAGGAAGTGGCGTTCGCTTTTGCTTGTTGAGGGAGAAATGGTACTGTGGATTTATGTCTGGTTCTATTGGGGGTGGGGAAACAATTATTTTCGCGACGGATTTTATCAGCGTGCAGAAGTAGCTCCCCGTGCTTATCACGAAGCAGAGTTCAAACAGTTTTTGCGTGAGTATACAGATAGCCTGAATGCTTCTTACTGTACTGAAACAGAAGAGGAGAGAGAAGACCTTCACCGGCATATCAAGCAATTGTATCGTACTGTGCCGTCCCGTTTCGGTCTGACAGTTCCTTACGATTTTCAGCATCCTAAATATACTTGCTTCAATATCCTGTATTCCAAAGTCGGTGTGTTGGGCTATATGGGACCGTTCTTTGCCGAGTCGCATGTCAACCGCGAACTGCTCCCCGTGCAATATCCTTTCACTTATGCACATGAGTTGTCGCACCTGCTGGGTATCAGCAGTGAAGCAGAAGCCAATTATTGGGCTTATCAGATTTGTACCCGCTCTCACCGCTCCTTTGTACGCTATAGCGGCTATTTCGGAATCCTTCCGTATGTAATTTTTAATGCACGTATGTTACTTGGCGAGTCCGATTATCAGGCTTGGATTAACACGCTCCGTCCGGAGGTTATTGCCCAATTGAAAGCAGAACGGGCCTATTGGGATGAACGCTACAGTCAAATGTTGGGCAAGATACAGTCTGCTGTTTACGAATTCTATCTGAAAGGAAACCGCATATCAGACGGACAGAAAAACTATGCAGAAGTGGTAGGAATGTTGCTTGCTTTGCCGGCAATTAGATAGAAAACTTGTATAAGACTTCTGTTTTTATTACGGTCGGTGGAATTGTATAACCGTTACAGATGTAATACAAAGGCAATAGATATTTTGGGGAGTCTCTTTTATCTTCTCAGATAAATATTTATCTTTAAAAAATCGGTAAATGGAAACAATATGAAATCAAAGTATTTTTGTGTAATTGGGATAATTGGCTCTATCTTGTTTTCATGTAAGCAAGGTGAGTCTGTTTCTCGTGTTCTATTAGATGAAATTTCTTTTTCAGAAAAAGAACAGGTGATAAATTGTGCCGGAAACCAGTTTTCTTTTGATTTATTTCGACAACTGTCTTCTCTGGATAGTGCAGAAAATATGTTTGTTTCTCCTTTTAGTGTATCTTGTGCTTTAGGAATGGTAAATTATGGAGCATCAGGTGTTACGCACCAGGAAATAATGGAGGTGATGCAAATACCTGATTCTGTAGCTTTAGTTTTGAATGCTTATCACCAGAAATTAATAGATGGTCTCCCTCGTCTTGATTCTTCTGTTACGGTGAAAATAGCAAATTCGATGTGGTTTAATAAAGAAGTACCGGTAAAAAAGCAGTTTATACAAAAGAATGCAATGTCGTATAAGGCTGTTTCTCATAATCTTGATTTTTCCAAATTAGAATCTGTTGATAAAATAAACGAATGGGTTAGTCGGCAAACAGAAGGCTGCATACGGAAATTTATGTCCAATCTTAGTTCTGACGAACTGCTGGTTTTGGTGAACTGTCTTTATTTCAAAGGAAAATGGAAGTTCCCTTTTGAAAAAAGTGAAACTCGTAAGGAGGTATTCTTTTGTGCAGATAAAACACAAGAGAGTGTGGAAATGATGCATCAGACAGCCTCTTTTTCATACCGTAAGAATGATTATTTCGAGATGGCTACCTTTCCTTATGGGAACAGTTCGTATGCAATGACTATTTTGTTACCTGACGTGAATAAATCTTGGAAAGAATGTATGGATGTACTGGATGGAAAAAGTTGGGAAACATGGATGACAGACTCTGTGGAAGAAGTATTGCTAGATGTAAAACTTCCCAAGTTGGTCTTGAAAAATAAATACCAGATGAATCGTGTTTTATCGGCAATGGGAATGTCCAATGCATTTACGGTACATGCCGATTTCACGAATCTGACAGATAGAAAACCTATGTGTATTGGAAAAGTTGAACATGCATCTTTTCTTGAGTTGAATGAACAGGAAACAAAGGCTGCTGCTGTAACAGGGATGACAGTTGTATTCGAATCTGAAATGATCCCTATTGAACCTGTAATTCCTTTTTATGCCAATCGTCCTTTTTTGCTCATTATTCATGAAATGGGTAATCATACAATATTATTTATTGGGAAAGTGTTTTGTCCCAATAAATAAATTACATTTGCAGGAGGAACACTATGCACTGTTGAATTTAGATAAATGATTTAAAAACAATGATACTCAATATTCTTCTTTTGATAGGCGGACTTGCCTTGATTCTTTTGGGAGCAAATGGGCTGACAGATGGAGCAGCCTCAGTAGCCAAACGCTTTCATATATCCGATCTGGTCATCGGACTTACCATTGTAGCTTTCGGAACTTCGGCTCCGGAACTGGTTATCAGTGTACTTTCGTCTATACAGGGAAGTGCGGAGATGGCTATTGGTAATGTAGTGGGAAGCAATATCTTCAATGTACTGATGATTATTGGCTGTACAGCCATGGTTCTTCCGATACAGGTAGGAAAAGGTACGATGAGCAAGGAGATACCATTGGTTATCCTTTCGGCACTGATGTTTGCTTGCTTTGCCAATGATGTATGGCTGGACGGGGGTGAGAAGAATGTCATCAGCCGTATCGACGGATTGGTGCTGCTGGGCTTTTTCCTGATATTCATGCGCTACACGTTTGCCATTGCCCGCAATGGAGAAGGACAGGAGGAAGAGCAGAAAGTCAAGGAATTGCCCGTCTGGAAATCTGTTCTGTATATTGTGGGAGGTTTGGCCGGACTGATTTTCGGTGGACAATGGTTTGTAGATGGAGCCAGTGGGGTAGCTCGTGCCTTGGGCGTAAGCGAATCTGTGATTGGCTTGACACTGGTAGCGGGAGGAACTTCCTTGCCCGAACTGGCCACTTCTGTAACAGCAGCCTTGAAAAAGAATCCGGGTATTGCCATCGGTAATGTAATAGGAAGCAATCTGTTCAACCTATTCTTTGTTTTGGGAATCAGTGCAAGCATCTCTCCACTTCCGATGGGTAACATCAACAATGTAGACATTGCCGTACTGGTAGCTTCTTCTGTACTCTTCTGGCTGGTAGGTTGGTTCTTTGAAAAGCGGACCATTACCCGTATTGAGGGAGCCTTGCTGGTGATTTGCTATGTGGTCTATACGGCTTGGCTCATTATGCAGCAATAGGCTCTAATCGGTCCATCGCAAGCCTATTATCAGGCGGTTAGGTACGAAAATGAAAGAATTAAAATTATTCTTCGGATAAAAAATATTATCTTTACCGCTTGAAATTTCAAGCATAATGAACAGATGGCCATTCTAATTAAAAAAGTAAGTAATAAAAAAGACCTTAAGCGTTTTATTCGTTTCAACTACGAGCTCTATAAAAACAATCCTTATTCAGTTCCCGACCTGTACGATGACATGGTAGGTACATTCAGTACAGAAAAGAATGCTGCATTTGAGTTTTGCGAAGCAGATTATTTCCTGGCTTACAAAGATGATAAGCTGGTAGGTCGTGTGGCTGCCATTATTAACCGTCGTGCGAATGAGACATGGAACAAGAAGGAAGTCCGCTTTGGATGGATTGATTTTGTGGATGATCCGGAAGTGTCGAAAGCGTTGCTTGATACTGTAGAAGCATGGGGAAAAGAACGCGGAATGGAAGCTATTGTAGGACCGTTGGGCTTTACTGATCTTGATGCAGAAGGTATGTTGGTAGAAGGATTCGACCAGCTGAGCACGATGTCGACCATTTACAATTATCCTTATTATCCCCAGCATATGGAACGTCTGGGCTTTGAGAAAGAAGCCGATTGGGTAGAATATAAGTTGACTGTGCCCGATAAACTGCCTGAAAAGTTTGTCCGTATTTCAGAAATTATCCTTCAGAAATATAATTTGAAAATCAGGAAACTGAAACGTAGCGAAATCAAAGAGAAAAACTACGGTCAGAAGATTTTTGATTTGATAAATGAGGCCTATGCTCCTTTGTATGGCTATTCCAAGATGACACAGGGGCAGATAAATCAATACATCAAAACCTATCTTCCTCTTATCGACCTTCGTATGGTTTCACTGGTAGAAGACGAAGCCGGAGAATTGGTTGCAGTGGGTATTTCGATGCCTTCTTTGTCTAAAGCTTTGCAGAAAGCCAAGGGAAAGATGCTTCCTTTCGGATGGTTCCATTTGTTGAAAGCCTTGTTTGTAAAGAAACCCGATGTGCTCGATTTGCTGTTGGTAGGAGTGAAGCCGGAGTATCAGAGCAAGGGAGTAAACGCATTGCTTTTCTATGATTTGGTTCCTACTTATCAGAAAATGGGCTTTAAATATGGAGAAAGTAATCCTGAACTTGAACTGAATAAAAAAGTGCAGGCACAATGGAGTGCGTTCGAATCTGTACAGCATAAGCGCCGTCGTGCTTTCCGTAAGAGTATTGACCGTTAAGAATTGACAATTGATAATGGACAATTGGCAAGAGAGGTCCTTTCGTCAACTTAAAAGAAATCGTATGGAAGAATTGAACGAACAACAAAATAGCTCTGTTTCCTATACCGAGGAGAACATCCGCCACCTGAGCGATATGGAACATGTACGTACCCGTCCGGGTATGTATATTGGCCGTCTGGGAGACGGTTCACAAGCCGAAGACGGTATTTATGTACTGCTCAAGGAGGTACTCGACAACAGTATTGACGAGTTCAAGATGGGAGCAGGAAAGCGGATTGATATCCAGATGGAGGACAATCTGCGTGTATCGGTGCGCGACTACGGTCGAGGTATTCCCTTGGGAAGTCTTGTCGATGCGGTGTCGATGCTGAATACCGGAGGAAAATATGATACAAAGGCATTCAAGAAGAGTGTCGGTCTGAATGGAGTAGGTGCCAAGGCTGTCAATGCGTTGAGTGCCCGCTTTGTGGCACGCAGTGTGCGCGATGGACAGATGCGTGAAGCGATATTCGAAAAAGGTAACTTGGTGAGCGATGTAACCGGTCCTACCGACGAAGAGCATGGTACCTATATCTTTTTCGAACCCGACAATACGCTGTTTCTGAATTACCATTTCCGTCCGGAATTCATCGAAACCATGTTGCGTAATTATACGTATCTGAACACCGGTTTGTCTATTTATTATAACCATCATCGTATTGTCAGCCGTAACGGGTTGGAAGACTTGCTGAACGATAATATGACAGCGCAGGGATTGTATCCTATTATCCATCTGAAGGATGAGGATATTGAGATAGCCTTTACTCATAGCCCGCAATATGGTGAGGAATATTACTCGTTTGTAAACGGACAGCATACTACGCAGGGTGGTACACATCAGAGTGCGTTTAAGGAACATATCGCACGTACCATCAAAGAGTTTTACGGAAAGAATCTGGAGTTTCAGGATATTCGTAACGGGCTGGTGGGAGCCATTGCTATTAATGTGATTGAGCCTACATTCGAAAGTCAGACCAAGATTAAGTTGGGTTCGCTGACTATGGCACCGGAGAAAGACTCTGATGGAAATCCGTATCCGCTTTCCGGTATCAGTGTCAATAAGTTCATTGGCGACTTTATCAAGGAAAAGGTAGACAACTATCTGCATCAGCATACCGATGTGGCAGAAATCCTGCTACAAAAGATTCAGGAGTCGGAAAAAGAGCGTAAAGCCATTGCCGGTGTGACCAAAATAGCTCGCGAGCGTGCCAAAAAGGCCAATTTGCACAACCGTAAATTGCGTGATTGCCGTATTCATCTGAACGATATAAAAGGAGCCAAGAAAGACGAGGATGACGACCCGCGTCTGGAAAGTTCTATCTTTATTACCGAGGGAGATTCTGCAAGTGGTTCTATTACCAAGAGCCGCGATGTCAATACGCAGGCAGTATTCAGTTTGCGTGGTAAACCGCTCAACTCTTACGGACTGACCAAGAAGGTGGTGTACGAGAACGAAGAATTCAACCTTTTGCAGGCTGCTCTGAATATTGAAGATGGACTGGACGGTTTGCGTTATAATAAGGTAATTGTAGCAACCGATGCCGATGTCGACGGTATGCATATTCGTCTGCTGATGATTACTTTCTTCCTTCAGTTCTTCCCCGATTTGATTAAGAAAGGGCATGTATACATTCTGCAGACCCCTTTGTTCCGTGTGCGCAACCGTAAAAAAGGAGTATACGAAACGATTTACTGCTATTCGGAAGACGAACGTCTGGCGGCCATCGAGAAACTGGGACCTAATCCGGAAATCACCCGATTCAAAGGTTTGGGAGAGATTTCGCCGGATGAATTCCGTAACTTCATTGGCAAAGATATGCGTCTGGAACAGGTTACCTTGCGCAAAACCGATGCCGTGAAAGAGTTGTTGGCTTTCTATATGGGTAAGAATACTATGGAACGTCAGAATTTTATTATTGATAACCTGGTAGTAGAAGAAGATATTGTTTGAAAATGAAAAGAGCCATATTTCCCGGTACATTCGATCCGTTTACTATCGGGCATTATTCTGTGGTGCAGCGTGCACTGACCTTTATGGATGAGGTAATTATCAGTATTGGTATCAATGAAAGCAAACGGACCTGTTTTCCTACGGAAAAGAGAGTAGAGATGATTCGGAAACTTTACGCAGATGAGCCTCGTGTAAAGGTAGAAGCTTACGATGGACTGACCGTCGACTTTGCTTTGCAACATGAAGCACAGGTCATTATTCGTGGTATCCGTACCGTACGCGATTTCGAGTACGAAGAAACCATTGCCGATATTAACCGTAAGCTTTCGGGCATTGAAACCATTCTGCTTTTTACGGAACCGGAACTTACTTCAGTAAGCTCCACTATCGTTCGCGAGCTTCTTCAGTTCGGAAAAGACGTAACCCCTTTCTTGCCGGAGGGCATGGATATTAATTTGTAGTAGATAAAATAATCTTGTGAGGTAATATTCCTCAAGAAATGTAAAATGACTTTTTATGTATCATTACATTTCTTGAGGAATTTTTTGTATCTTTATATTATTTTATTTAAATTGGCGGCTCTTTTGAAATAGAAAGTAATATTAATGTTGGCTTGTGCTATTTAATTATTAATTAATATCAGCTATTTATTTGTTATTCGTTGTTTTATGGCATGTAATATTAATTATCTGTTATGTGCAATAGATGTAAACTTTTTTAGATAAATTAAATTAAGGAGGAAGTGGATTTATGAAGAAGAAACACATTGGTGCCGACAAGCATCGTAGATTGCTGTTTGGGGGGATGGCTGTACTCACGTTTATGACTTGTACGAATATGCCTTTAGAAGTACAAGCAAGTGATTTTAACTCTGCAAATAGTATATCAATAGATAAAACATTAACTGTAAAAGGTTGTGTTACTGATGAGAATGGAGAACCCATTATAGGTGCCAACGTAATTGTGAAAGGAACAGGACGTGGTACGATAACAGATATTGATGGAAAGTATGTATTGAAAGTAGCTCCAGGTGAAACATTGGTTTTTTCTTTTGTTGGAATGGAGAACAAGGAGATAAAAGTAAAATCTTCTCAAACAGTCATCAATGTAGAAATGAACTCCAATACTACCATGTTGGAAGATGTGGTAGTAACTGGTTACCAGACTCTGTCGAAAGAGCGTGCAACAGGTGCTTATTCTGTATTAACAGAAAAAAGTACAAAGGGAAAGTTGGAGACTAATATCATGTCTCGTATTGAAGGAATGGTGGCTGGTATCAATCGTACTGCAAACAGCGATGAATCCATAGTCATTCGTGGTATTACCACTATTAATGAAAAAACAACTCCTCTTTATGTGGTAGATGGTATGCCTTTTGAAGGTGATTTGTCTTCTATAAACCCTTCCGACGTACAAAATATAACAGTATTGAAGGATGCTGCAGCAAGTTCTATTTATGGTGCGAGAGCAGCAAATGGAGTTATTGTAATTACTACCAAACGTGGTCAGCAGGGTAAAACCCGTGTAACTTATGATGGAAGTGTAAAGTTTACTCCCAAACCCGATTTGGACTATTTGAATTTAATGAGTAGCTCTGAATTGGTGGATATGCAGATAGAGGGATTCAATTATTATCATACAGATTATGAAAACCTTAATAAGCGAAGTTCTTTAAATCCTGTAGTTTCTTTGCTCTATCAACATGAACAAGGGCAATTGTCCGATCAGCAACTTGCAGATGCATTGGTGCCTTATCGTACAATGGATAACCGGAAACAGATAGAAGATGAATTTGCCCGGGTAGGCATTGTACACCAGCATAATGTGTCAATTTCAGGAGGAACTGAAAAGAACCGCTATATAGCATCTGTCAATTATACGGGTAACTATGGCAATCAAAGATATCAAAGTTCCAGCCGTTTGGGTTTCAATGTAAAGGATGATATGCAGTTCTTTAATTGGTTGTCGGCATATGTGGGTGTTTCCGGCAGTTTTACAAAAAGTAAAGGAGATACAGGTGCTAAAAGCAGTTATGTTTCTTTGATGCAAAGCTATCCCAGTTACTATATGCTAAGAGATGAGGCTGGAAATGCTTTGAACTGGCAGACAGGAAAATCTGATTATGAATTGAATCGTTTGCTCTCCATTGGATTGATGGATGAACACTATAATCCGATTAATAACCGTTCGTTGGAAAACTATGAAAACAACAGCAACTACTACCGTATCTTTGCCGGTTTGAACTTTAAGTTGATGGAAGGTCTTACATTCGATTTGAAATATCAGACAGAAAGTACCTTTAGCAAGAATCGTACATTGTACAGTGGTGAGTCTTATCAAGTCAGAAGTATGGTAAATAATGCTGCTCAGTACGATGCTGCAAGCCAGACACTTACTTTGAATATACCTAAAGGCGGGCAGTTGTCGGAATACAGAGGAGATATTTATGCCTATACGTTGCGCGGGCAGTTGAACTTCAATCGCACCTTTAAAGAAAAACACAGCGTAACAGCCTTGGCGGGTGCAGAACGCAGATTAGTTCGTTCGTCTTCTACCAATGGTTATTATGTAGGTTATGATGATAATAGTCTGGCATTTACTCCTATCAATCCATTGATATTCGAACCTTTGAACGGAACAGAATCTTTAAACGGCTTTTTTAATTGGAGTTATACCGACTATAATTATTTGCAATACGATGAAGACCGTTATGTATCATTTTATTTAAATGGTTCTTATACATACGACGAACGCTATTCTTTGACAGCAAGTATGCGTATAGACCAGTCTAACTTATTTGGTACTGATCCTAAGTATCAGTATCGTCCTTTATGGTCTGTCGGAGGAAGCTGGCAGTTAGGTAACGAAGAATTCATGAAAGACCAGGAATGGATCGACCGTTTGAATGTACGTCTTACATACGGTATTGGTGGTAATGTTCCCAAGAGTGCAGGTCCTTATTTGAGTATTGAAAATACAGGTTACAATAGTTGGGTAAACGGTATCGGTTCTACTATTTCCAATCCACCCAATGATCAGTTGCGTTGGGAGAAAACTTCTTCTACCAATGTGGGTGTTGACTTTTCAATTTTCCGTTCCCGTTTAAGTGGTAGCATTGATTTCTATCATAAATATACCACAGACTTGTTGGGAACACGTAATGCAGACCCTACATTGGGCTGGGCTACTTTGTTGCAGAACTATGGTACGATGTACAATCGTGGTGTAGAAATTTCTTTGCAAAGTATTAATCTGGAAACTAAAGACTTTACTTGGGGTACTAATTTTACGTTTAGCTATAACAAGAACAAATTGCTTAATCTGGAAGGAACAAAGGAAAGTGTATTCAATTACTCTGCTTACAATGTAGCTGCAGTAGGTTATCCTTTGAACAGCTTGTTCAGTTACCGTTATGCAGGATTAAGTCCGGAAGACGGAAGTGTACTGGTATACGACAAGGATGGAAACAAAGTTTCTCAGGTAAGTTCTGTAGAAGATTTGGTTTATTCCGGTACACGTACTCCAAAATATTCGGCATCGTTGAAGAACTTCTTCCGTTATAAAGACTTTGATTTGTCTTTCATGTTCGTGTACTATGGAGGTCATGTAATGCGTGACATCACTTCTTCTTATCTGTCTGGTGCTCCTAGTGCCAATTTGAATCGTGTAAACTTGAATCACTGGAGAAAGCCGGGAGATGAAAATATTCCGGGAGTTGGACCGGCATTCAATCGTAATATGTATTATACCAATGCTCAGGCATGGTATTCTGCCGATGTACACGTCAAACGTGCCGATTATATTAAACTTCGTGACATTTCTCTCAGCTATAATTTGCCTAAGAAATGGTTACGTAAATATGCAATAGAGTCTGCTTCTGTGATTTGTCAGATAAGCGATGCATGGTGGTGGGCTGCCAACGGTGATATTGATCCGGAAGCTTATTCGGCTACAGGTGGTTATGGTAGAGGTGAATTGACATTGCCTAACCCTACTACTT
>NZ_JAPZVM010000014.1:0-37297 GCF_027529745.1 Phocaeicola acetigenes | reverse complement strand
AAATAGGAAATACAAAATTTAAGGCCTTACATAAATATGCTTCCATTGGTAGATATTTAAATTAAAACATTAATCTACAATAGACTATAAAGGTCTGTTTAGTATTCGCTTTTATTTGCATTAGAATTTGTGCTGTTACTTCAATCAACTTCCAGAAACAAGAATTACAACAATTAAACTGTAAAAAATATTTTGTTTCAAAAATTAGAAATTAATTAAAGATTTACATCATTAACTTCTCTATCCAACAATGCAAATTTAGAGACAAAGGGCTAACAAACAAATATGATTCAAGCCTGCACAAAACAGTTATAAACCAATCTCAATAATTCTATATCGAATCATCGTTTTTTATCTATAAAAAACTGGTAAATAAATAAGTAATAAAACGATATAAGCTTTATCATAAAATTCCTTTTTGCAAAAAACATAACATAACAATATTATACCGATATTTGCACCAACATTTTATTTTTATTGAAATAACAACATCATGAATTACTCTGAAACCCTTACTTATTTATACAATAGCGCACCACTCTTTCAACATATCGGGAAAGATGCATACAAAGAAGGTTTAACCAATACCCATCTGTTGGATGAACACTTTGGACATCCCCACCATAATTTCCGCACCATCCATGTAGCCGGAACAAATGGAAAAGGTTCCTGTTCGCACACGATAGCTGCTGTACTACAAGCAGCCGGATACAAAACCGGATTATACACGTCTCCCCATCTAATCGACTTCAGGGAGCGTATCAGGGTAAATGGACAGCCTATTTCACAAGAATTTGTCATTGATTTTGTAGAGCAGCACCGTGCTTTTTTCGAACCACTCCACCCTTCTTTTTTCGAATTGACCACGGCCATGGCTTTCTTATATTTTGCTCAGGAAAAAGTAGATGTAGCTGTTATTGAAGTTGGATTAGGAGGCAGACTCGACTGCACTAACATCATTCGTCCAGACCTCTGTGTCATTACCAATATCAGTTTCGACCATGTTCAATTCTTAGGAAATACACTTGCTAAAATTGCAACAGAAAAAGCAGGTATCATAAAACCTCAAACACCTGTTGTCATTGGCGAAACAACTCCAGAAACCAAACCTGTATTCCTGCAAAAAGCTACAGAAATGCAAGCTCCCATACATTTTGCAGAAGAAGAACAATTTGTACAGCAAGTTGAATATACAAAAGATGGACACTGCCTCTATCAAACCACCAATTACCCCGACTTAACAGGAGAATTGGGGGGATTTTGTCAAGAAAAAAATACTAACACTATACTATCAGCCTTACAATGTCTGCAACAAGCAGGATATCATATCAATGAAAGCCATATCCGAGAAGGCTTTGCCAATGTATGCAAACTGACTGGGTTAATGGGACGCTGGCAACGCCTGGAAGAACATCCAACTATAATCTGCGATACCGGCCATAACGTAGGAGGAATCAGCTACATCACCAAACAACTGGCTATTCAAAAATACGACAAACTCCATCTGGTCATCGGAATGGTAAATGATAAGGATATCAGTGGCGTTTTGAAACTACTCCCCTCCGAAGCCAGCTACTATTTCACCCAAGCATCTGTACAACGTGCTCTTCCAGCCGGGAAAGTAAAGGAACTGGCACAAACATTCAATCTCCATGGAGAAGCCTATCCGGATGTAAAATCTGCATTAATCGCAGCGAAAGAAAAAGCAGCGCCAGAAGACCTCATTTTCATAGGAGGAAGCAGCTTTATAGTAGCCGATTTACTCAAAATATACTACCCAGTTCAGTAAAGTACAAGTTGCAAAAGTTCACAAATCCTCGTTAAGGTTTTCTCGGAAATGTTTGGGGATTATAAAGAAAATTTTTTTATTTGCAGGCAAATTATAGGTTGTATAAACGAAAGATATTTTAAACCATGAATCACACATATTACAATGAGAACAACCTTTGCGGATTAAAGAAATCTGATTTCCAAAAAAATATCAATGGAAAAAGCACAGACTTGTTCATTCTTGCAAACGACAATGGAGCAGAAATAGCTGTCACCAATTATGGGGGTGCTATTCTTGCCATTATGATGCCCGACAAAAACGGGAATTATGCCAATGTAATACAAGGACATGATACCATCGAAAATGTGATCAATAGTCCAGAACCTTTCCTTAGTACCCTCATCGGACGCTATGGCAACCGTATTGCCAAAGGAAAATTCCAGTTGGCTGGCAAAGAATATACTCTCACCATCAACAACGGCCCCAACTCTCTTCATGGAGGGCCAACAGGTTTCCATGCACGTGTATGGGATGCAGAACAAACAAGCAAGCAAAGCATAACATTACGTTATCTTTCGGAAGACGGAGAAGAAGGATTCCCCGGTAATCTGAACGTAACCGTAGTCTATACACTGACTAACCAAAACGAATTGGTAATCACTTATGCAGCAAACACAGACAAGACTACACTTGTCAATCTGACTCATCATGCATTCTTCAATCTGGCAGGAATTGCCAACCCTACTCCTACAGTAGAAAACAACATTGTAACCATCAATGCGGATTTTTATACTCCTGTCGATGAAGTATCTATCCCTACAGGTGAAATTGCAACTGTAGAAAACACTCCTATGGATTTCCGTACTCCTCACACAATAGGAAGCCGTATCAACGATGCATTTGAGCAACTGAAATTTGGTACCGGATACGACCATTGCTATGTATTAAACAAGAGAGAAGCCGGAAGCCTTACATTTGCAGCAGAATGTATTGAACCGGAAAGCGGTCGTACCTTGGAAGTATACACTACCGAACCAGGTGTACAACTCTATACAGCCAACTGGCACAATGGATTTACCGGATGGCATGGAGCAACGTTTCCTGCCCGCAGTGCTATATGTTTCGAAGCACAGCACTTCCCGGATACCCCTAACAAAGGACATTTTCCTTCTGCCGTACTGACTCCTGAAAACACTTATCATCAGACTACAGTCTACAAATTCGGCATCAAAAAGTAAATTAACCTTTTTATCAATTAATATAACCCTAAAATTATTATGTCAGAACAAAAGAAAAATTATGCATTGCCTATAGCAATGATGATTGCCCTTTTCGCGATGATTTCTTTCGTGACAGGGCTTACCAATCCATTAGGAGTAATTGTAAAACACCAATTCTCTGTAGCAAACTGGATGACTCAGCTGGGTAATGCAGCCAACTTTATTGCCTATGCATTCATGGGCTTGCCTGCAGGTATGATGCTGAAGAAAATCGGTTATAAAAAGACAGCTTTGGCTGCTGTTGCCGTAGGATTTATTGGTGTAGGTATCCAGTATTTGTCTGGAACCAGCACAAACGGATTTACCATCTACCTGATTGGTGCATTTGTTTCAGGTTTCTCTATGTGTATGCTGAACACCGTAGTAAACCCTATGTTGAACACATTGGCCGGTGGTGGAAAGAAAGGTAACCAGCTTATTCAGTTTGGTGGTTCTGTAAACTCTATCTCAGCTACTATCGTTCCGGTACTGGTAGGTTATCTGATGGGTGATGTAGCCAAAGCACAGATTAGTGATGCAGCTCCGGCTTTGTTTATTGCGATGGGTATCTTTGCGGTAGTATTTATTGTATTGGCAGTAATGAACTTGCCGGAACCATACGCAGAAAAGACTGAAAAGAAAGTAAAAGATGCACACAGCCCGATGTCATTCCGTCACTTCGTATTGGGTACCGTAGCCATCTTCCTTTATGTAGGTGTAGAAGTAGGTATTCCTAACTTCATGAACCTGTTCCTTACAACAGCCAGCGACGTAACCGAAGGTGCTGCAGGTATCGGTATCGATGCAGCTATGGCGGGTTCTATCGTAGGTACTTACTGGTTCCTTATGATGTGCGGCCGTTTGGTAGGAGGTATCCTGGGAGCTAAATATTCCAGCAAATCACAGATTATTTTCGTCAGCACTCTGGCTTTAGTTCTGTTGTTTATCGGTATGTTCAGCCCTACTACCGTTGAAGTTTCAATGCCGGTATTTAAATCAGACATCAGCTTTGGTATGACTACAGTACCTGTCAGCGTAATGTGCTTCGTACTTTGCGGATTGTGTACTTCTGTAATGTGGGGTGGAATCTTCAACCTGGCTGTAGAAGGCTTAGGTAAATATACTTCAATGGGATCGGGTATCTTCATGATTATGGTATGCGGTGGAGGTATTCTTCCTTTGATCCAAGGAGCTTTGGCAGATATCACCAGCAGCTACATGATGAGCTACTGGGTAATCGTTGCTGCTGTATGCTACATCTTATATTATGCAGCTATCGGAAGCAAGAATGTCAACAAAGATATTCCAGTTGAATAATCAATTAATCACATAAGACCATACTTGCTGCTGGCAAGTATGGTCTTTTATTATTAATCCTTAAAATATACCACGATGGACATAGAATTCGTAAGAGAACGTTTCATCAAACATTTTGACGGAACAACAGGGTCGGTATACGCATCTCCCGGACGTATCAACCTCATCGGTGAACACACAGACTATAACGGAGGATTTGTTTTCCCTGGAGCAGTAGACAAAGGTATAATTGCTGAAATAAAGCCTAACGGAACCGATAAGGTTCGCGCGTACTCTATCGACCTGAAAGATTACGTAGAATTTGGATTAAACGAAGAAGACGCTCCAAAGGCAAGTTGGGCACGCTATATATTCGGTGTATGCCGTGAAATGATTAAAAGAGGAGTAGATGTAAAAGGCTTCAATACTGCATTTGCAGGCGATGTTCCTCTGGGTGCCGGTATGTCTTCTTCAGCAGCCCTCGAATCAACTTATGCGTATGCGCTGAACGACTTGTTCGGAGACAATAAGATAGACAAATTCGAATTGGCAAAAGTAGGTCAGGCAACAGAACACAACTATTGCGGTGTGAAATGTGGTATCATGGACCAGTTTGCTTCAGTATTCGGAAAAGAAGGAAGTCTGATTCGTCTGGACTGCCGCTCTTTGGAGTACCAGTACTTCCCGTTCAAACCGGAAGGCTACCGCCTGGTATTGGTTGACTCTGTAGTGAAACACGAACTGGCTTCTTCTGCATACAACAAACGTCGCCAAAGTTGCGAAACTGTGGTAGAAGCAATCAAGAAAAACCACCCGAACGTAGAATTCCTGCGTGACTGCAGCATGGATATGCTAAACGAAGTAAAGGCTCAGGTCAGCGAAGAAGACTACATGCGTGCAGAATATGTCATTGAAGAAATACAACGTGTACTCGATGTATGTGATGCACTTGAAAAAGGCGATTACGAAACCGTAGGACAGAAAATGTATGAAACCCATCAGGGTATGAGCAAACTGTACGAAGTAAGTTGCGAAGAACTCGATTTCTTGAACGATGTCGCTTTCGACTGCGGCGTAACAGGTTCACGCGTAATGGGTGGAGGATTTGGAGGCTGCACCATCAACCTCGTAAAGAACGAGCTTTATGAAACATTCATTACTACTGCAAAAGAACGCTTCAAAGAAAAATTCGGACGCAGCCCGAAAGTATATGATGTAACAATCAGCAACGGTTCACGCAAACTCTGCTAATACCGTTTGGATACAATCACACAAAAGCAGTTGCCTCATGGAGGCAGCTGCTTTTTTTATTCCTCACCCTAAATCCCCTCCCCCACGCCATACAATAAAAAGATTTTCCCGACAGCAAATTCATACAGACATCATACTAAAGAAATTCTATAGCCGACGGCGTCGGCTGTACAATCGCCGCCGTCATTTTTACAGCCGATGACGCCGGTTACAGATTCAACGACGTTGATTATAACATCATATAGCTCCCCATATGCAACATGAGCATACTCATTAAGCTATTATTAACTTCTCCTCTCTTTTATCTCATTTTTAAGAAAATCCCGCAACTTAAAACATATTTATTCGTCCATATACAATAAAAAAAGCAACAATATCTATATCGAACTAACGGCAATCTGAGTTTATTTACGTATCTTTGCAAATAAATTAACATAGGAACAATGAAAAACGATAAAGCATTAATGAATCGTGCAGCGGATAATATTCGTATTCTCACTGCTGCAATGGTAGAAAAAGCAAAGTCTGGTCACCCCGGAGGTGCTATGGGCGGAGCTGACTTCATAAACGTACTGTACTCAGAGTTCTTGGTATACGATCCAGAAAATCCATTGTGGGAAGGACGCGATCGTTTCTTCCTCGATCCGGGACATATGTCGCCGATGCTGTATTCAGTCTTGTCTATGGCTGGAAAATACACAATGGAGGATTTGAAACAATTCCGCCAGTGGGGAAGCATTACCCCAGGACATCCGGAAGTAGACTTCATGCATGGCATTGAAAACACATCCGGCCCGCTCGGACAAGGACATACTTACGCTGTAGGTGCCGCTATCGCTGCCAAGTTCCTAAAAGCTCGTTTGGGTGACGTAATGAACCAAACAATTTATGCGTATATTTCCGACGGAGGTATTCAGGAAGAAATCTCACAAGGTGCCGGACGTATTGCCGGACATCTGGGATTGGACAACCTGATTATGTTCTACGACTCGAATGATATTCAGCTTTCTACAGAATGTGGAGATGTCACTACTGAAAACGTAGCACAGAAATACGAAGCATGGGGATGGAAAGTTTACACAATAGACGGAAATGATGTAGACCAGATTCGTGAAGCATTGACTGCAGCCAAAGCTGTAAGCGGACAACCGGTTCTGATTATCGGTAAGACAGTAATGGGTAAAGGCTGTCTGCGTGCAGACGGTAGCAGCTACGAACACGATTGCGGTACACACGGAGCTCCACTCGGTGGCGATGCTTACATCAACACCATCAAAAACCTGAATGGTGACTTGGAAAATCCATTCCAAATCTTCCCGGAAGTAGCAGAAATCTATGCTAAACGTCGTGAAGAATTGAAAGCAATCATTGCAGAACGATACGCTGCTAAAGCAGAATGGGCAAAAGCAAATCCGGAACTTGCAGCCAAAATGGATATGTGGTTTGCCGGTAAATTGCCGGAAATCAATTGGGATGCTATCCAGCAAAAAGCGAATGCAGCAACCCGTGTAGGTTCTGCTACCGTATTGGGAGTATTGGGAGAAAAGGTGGAAAACATGATTGTTTCTTCTGCCGACTTGTGTAACTCCGACAGAACAGACGGATTCCTGGCCAAGACTCATATTCTGAAAAAAGGTGACTTCAGCGGAGCTTTCCTTCAGGCAGGTGTATCCGAACTGACAATGGCTTGCTGCTGTATCGGTATCGCACTGCACGGAGGTGTAATTGCAGCCTGCGGTACATTCTTTGTATTCTCAGATTACATGAAGCCTGCACTTCGTATGGCAGCTTTGATGGAACTTCCTGTGAAGTTTATCTGGACACACGATGCATTCCGCGTAGGTGAAGACGGACCGACACACGAACCGGTAGAACAGGAAGCACAGGTACGTTTGCTCGAAAAACTGAAAAACCACAAGGGAAAGAACTCTATGCTGGTTCTTCGTCCGGCCGATGTGGAAGAAGCAACACAGGCATGGAAGTTGGCAATGGAGAATACATCCACTCCTACCGGATTGATCTTCTCTCGTCAGAATGTAAACAACCTGCCAGCTGGAACAGATTATAAGCAAGCAGCCAAAGGAGCTTATATCGTAGAAAGCGATGAAAATCCGGATGTAATCATGATTGCTTCTGGTTCTGAAGTTTCTACACTGATAGCCGGAGCCGAACTGCTGCGTAAGGATGGAGTAAAACTCCGTATTGTATCAGTCCCCTCGGAAGGTTTGTTCCGTAGCCAAAGCAAGGAATATCAGGAAAGCATCATCCCTACCGGAGCTAAAGTATTCGGTTTGACAGCCGGGCTTCCATTCAGTATGGAAAATCTGGTAGGTGCAAACGGTAAAGTTTGGGGTATGGAATCATTCGGTTACTCTGCTCCTTACAAAGTATTGGACGAAAAACTGGGCTTCACAGCCGAAAATGTATATAAACAAGTAAAAGCAATGCTCTAATGAAAACGATAGGTTTAGCATCAGATCACGCAGGTTTCGAACTGAAACAGTATGTAAAACAATGGCTGGAAGCCAAAGGATGGGAATATAAAGACTTTGGTACATATACCACCGACAGTTGCGACTATCCCGACTTTGCACATCCACTGGCTAAAGCTATAGAAGCTGGAGAATGTTACCCGGGAATTGCAATCTGTGGTAGCGGAGAAGGAATCAGCATGACTCTGAACAAGCATCAGGGTATACGTGCAGCACTTTGCTGGATGCCTGAAATAGCGCATATGACACGTCTGCACAACGATTCAAATGTATTGGTAATGCCAGGACGTTACATCGACTTCCAGACAGCCGACAAGATTATGACTGAATTCTTCAATACAGAATTCGAAGGCGGACGCCACCAGGCACGT
Source organism: Phocaeicola acetigenes (assembly GCF_027529745.1). Classification (NCBI taxonomy): domain Bacteria; kingdom Pseudomonadati; phylum Bacteroidota; class Bacteroidia; order Bacteroidales; family Bacteroidaceae; genus Phocaeicola; species Phocaeicola acetigenes. The sequence continues at coordinate 28,857 of NZ_JAPZVM010000014.1, read as the reverse complement.
ATTGACAAGATACCTGTAAAATAATCTATCTTAAAATACATAAAAAAGAGAAGCATTCTTATGCTTCTCTTTTTTTATCGTTATATTTGCGACAGAAAAATCAGAATATAACTACTACCATGAAAAAACTCTTATTTATTATTGCTTTATGCCTGCCACTGTTGGGCACAGCAAAAGAAAAGAAAGACAACAACGATCCTAAATATCTATCCGGAGCAGTTACCCTGTCAGAAGGAAAAGTGACTTTCACTCAGGAAATCAAGACACCCGGAGTTTCCAAAGAGAAGCTATACGACCTGATGTTGGAATGGGCTAAAAACCGATTCAAACCAGAGGGCAATTTATATAGTCAGGTGGCTTATACAAACGAAGAAAAAGGTGATATCGCAGCTACAGCAGAAGAATACATGGTATTCTCTTCATCGGCCATATCATTAGACCGTACCCGTATTTATTACCAGTTTCTCATCAATGTTCAAAATGAAGTATGCAATCTTACCATGACACGTATCCGCTACTGGTACGAAGAAAACCGTGACGGTGGAGAACGTTATTCGGCAGAAGAATGGATTACAGACGACATGGCATTGAACAAGAAAAAGACTAAACTTGCTCCTATCTGTGGAAAATTCAGAAGAGAAACCATCAATCTAAAAGATGCTTTGTTCGAATCGGTAGCTTCTGCATTAGGTAAGCAGTTGCTTAATAACAACAATACGGCAACTACTACTCCTATGATTCCATTGGTTCCGGCACAACCGGTCTTGAAGACTTCAGAAGAATTGAAAGAAGTAACATTCGAACAGATACCTGCCAATTTCAATGATTTGATTGCCAACGGACGTCTGACTATCACAGCCGGTGAAGAGGAAATTGATATCAAAGCCGAAAACTGGGGAGGATTTGGAAAACTGTTCAGCAAAAACGTCACTTATACATTGATAGACCAAAGCCGTATTGCAGTCAGTGCACTGATGAAGCAAAGTGATACATACAAAATATCTCTTTACAGTACAGGAAATACACAACCTAGTGTAGTGATAGAATGCAAGAAATCGATGGAGCAGAATATGTCGGCCGAAGAGTTGAAATCGCTGAACCAGTCTATCGATACTTCCAAACAATACACAATGTATATCGGTGAAATTACACGCATCTTGATGCGATAATTCAACAAGGAATCAATGATACGGAAACTAAAGATTGTCAAAAGTGCCATCTGCTGACAATCTTTAGTTTTCTTTTTGTCCTGAAATAAAAGAGAAAAGTTTATCTTTGCTCGCATGGAAAAATTCGACATACATATATTAGGATGCGGTTCGGCACTCCCCACAACCCGCCATCAGGCTACTTCACAGGTCATTAATATCCGGGAAAAACTATTCATGATAGACTGTGGAGAAGGAACACAAGTCCAACTCAGACGGTCGCGCTTACGTTTCAATCGTCTGAATCACATTTTTATTTCTCACTTGCATGGCGACCACTGTTTCGGGCTTATCGGACTTATTTCTACATTCGGTATGCTGGAACGTACAGCCGACCTGCACATTCATTGCCATCCAGACTTGGAAAAACTGATGGCACCACAGTTGGATTTTTTCTGCAAAGGTATGACTTATCAAGTTTTTTTCCATCCTTTCAATCCTGGAGAACAAACGGTCATTTACGACGACCGCTCGGTATCAGTCGAAACAATTCCGTTACGCCATCGCATGCCAACATGTGGTTTTCTTTTTAAGGAAAAGCCTACTCCCAACCATATTATACGTGAAATGATTGACTTCTATCAGATACCAATCTGTATGATAAACCGGATAAAGAATGGAGAAGACTATGTAACCAACGACGGGACTGTTATTCCCAACTCCAGACTGACCATTCCTTCCGACCCTCCACGTATGTATGCTTATTGTTCGGATACGTGTTATCTACCACGTATAGTTCCACAAATACAAGGCGTAGATCTGTTGTTTCATGAAGCAACTTTTGCCAATACGGAGGCGGTACGGGCCAAGCAGACCTTCCACTCTACGGCAGCACAAGCTGCATTAATCGCACGGGAAGCCCAAGTCAAGAAATTGCTTATAGGACATTTTTCCGCCAGATATGAAGATGAAAGTATACTGTTGAAAGAAGCTTCCGAAATTTTTCCTCACACAATGCTGGCCGAAGAGAATCTCAAAATTTCATTGTAGCGGAAAGCGTGTTAAAAAGGATGAAACAGATTAAACCAACTTTACCGTAAGAGTTCTAACGTAACAAAAGAAGAATCATGACCGACAAATATACCGAGAAGGAAATTATACTGAAACTTCAAGAGCCTGACCAGCAAAGGGAGGCTTTTGAGTGGATAGTTAATACCTACAAGGAACAGCTATATTATCAGATAAGGAGAATGGTGCTTTCACATGAAGATGCAGACGATTTATTACAGAATACATTTATCAAGGCATGGAATAATCTGGAATATTTCCGGGGAGAAGCCAAACTCTCAACCTGGCTTTATCGGATAGCCTTGAATGAATGTCTTAATTTTCTGAATAAACAACGGGCACAGAAGCATTTATCCATTGAGGAATCGGAAGCGAACTTGCTGAACCAGCTGGAAAGTGACCCTTACTTTGATGGAGACCAAACACAGCTCTTGTTCGAGAAAGCCATACAGACTTTACCGGAAAAGCAACGTATTATTTTCCACCTGAAGTATTTTCAAGATATGAAATACAATGAAATTTCCGAAATAATGGGAACAAGTATCGGAGCTTTAAAAGCTTCGTATCATCATGCGGTAAAGAAAATAGAAGAATTTTTCAAACAAAATGATTAAACTTTTCCTTCAAATAATCATCTAATAAGAAAAGGAGGATAACATAATGAAAACAGACAGCGAATTGGCTAAGAAATACGGTAAGAAAATACCCTTCAAAACTCCAGAAGGATATTTCGACAACTTTACGGAGCAATTGATGAAGCAGCTTCCCGAAAAAGAGACTGTAGAAATGTCGGAAATCAGCATGTGGGAACGAGTAAAACCATGGGTATATATGGTTGCCATGTTTTGTGGATTGATGTTCAGTATCCGTGTCATCGTTGGAGAGAAACCGGAAAATAAAACTGATTATACGATAGAAAGTATATCCGAACTTCCAGATGAATATATTGAACCCCTCATGGAACAAACCATGATGGACGATTATACCCTTTATCAATATCTAACTGATGCAGATACTCCTATTTACCCATAAAAACATTAAAGACATGAAAAAAGGATGGTATATCATAGCACTCTTGTTATTTATTTGCACAAATAACATACAGGCACAAAAAGGAAAGTGCTTATCTAAAGAAGAATTCCGTGCCAAACAAGAAGCATTTTTCGTTGAACAAAATATATTGACTCAAGAAGAAGCCAAGCAGTTCTTTCCACTTTATTTTGAACTCCAAGATAAGAAGCACGCATATAATAAGAAGGCTTGGCAACTGATGAGACAGGGTAAGAACGAAAACTTGTCAGAAGAAGAGCAAATGAAAGTGATTGAAGATGTAATCAAAACTAAAATCGAAATCAATGAACTCGATTTAGAGTATGTCCATAAATACAAAGCTTTTCTTTCTGCTAAAAAAATATATCGCTTACAACGTGCAGAAATGCGTTTTCATAGAGAACTGCTGAAGCCCAATAAAAAGAGATAAACTTTATCTGAATAAAACAAAGCGACATCCGGTAACTCTTGTATACAAGAAATCTACCGGATGTCGCTTTTTATCTGTCTAAAGATGAGGATATATATTTTCTTTCACATCAGTTGGAAGGTTCATTCAACCACTGCATTAACAGATCTTTTATTTCCTTTTGAGTAGAATTATCAAAAGACACAATACGGGTAGTATGACTTCCATTAGGAAGTACGTAGACATGAATCTGTTGTTTTCCCTTCAACCATGTTACTCCTGAAGCAACCCAAGGATCAGCTCCTCCATAAATATAAATCATCTTCGGATCATGCTTAGTCAGATATTGTACCGTACGTTTATACAAGGAAGCATCAAATTTAATGTAAGACAACCCCTCCGGAAGCATTACCTTTCGCAAGTAGTTCTTTGATGTCTTCATACTTAAATACTTTTTAAATGGTCGGATGTCGTAAGCATAATAACCTAATTCACGCACAGCCTGTACATTGAAAGGCATATAAGGAGTTTCCTTTGAAAAATAGCCTGGCTCGCTAATTTCAATGAAATGATTGAACCAAGTAGTATCCGAAGCCTTCAAAGAAGGAATTTCTGTGAGAGGTGTTCCCCATTGCCATAAGGCAAAAGCATATTCCAGCACACAAAACTCATAGATTTCTTCTAAAGAAACGCGAAAGGTGTATTGCTTCTCTGCACAATATCGGGTAAACAAAGGCAATAAAGAGGCCTTACGTTTCAGAAGTTCCAACTGTGCTGTTTCCACTTTCTTACGATTGGCAGAAGAAGAGATATCATCCGAGAGAAAATGCATATGGCGTTCGTCCTCTTCCGAATAATTCAATGGAGCCACATAAGGAACAGTTACATCCACATCATTCGGATAAAAAGCACGATAAAACATTGCAGTCTGTCCTCCTTTACTAATCCCCGTAGCCAACCATTTACCTGAATACACATCTCCGAAAACGCTTCGCACATGATGCAAATCATTCAAGGCATTTTCTACCGTCAGATAATCCCAATTACATGAATCCGGAACAGACTCACCAAAATACCTGTGCTCTACAAAAACCAGATTAGCATTCAACAAATGGGAAAGTTCTTCCTGATAATAAGGATTGGTAGCGTATGCCGCATCATAGCCTTCGGTCACCATAACCGTAGGACGGTCGAATCCTGCATGAGCCACAATTATACGCTGGGCAAAACAGCCGGCTTGCGGACTATCAGCGTCTAAAGGCTGCTGCATGTATAGCACAAATTTATGAGGATAATATTTACTTTCCATTGTATCGGCAGAAATTACCGCCGGCAAATTACGCAATCTCTGCAATAACTCTACATTCAATGTATCGGCTGCTATAGTCTGAATAGCACACCAACACATCATGAATAGTAGTAAACTTAATCTGCAAAATCTCATCAACTTCTATAATCCTTTCTTCTTAGCTTCATTCCATATTGCATCCATCTCTTCCAATGTCATTTCCGCCAGGTTCTTTCCCTGCTTAATGGTGTGCTCTTCCAAATAGTTGAAACGACGGATAAACTTCTGATTTGTACGTTCCAATGCATTGTCCGGATTAATCTTATACAAACGGGCAGCATTAATCAGACTAAACATTACATCACCAAATTCAGCCTCAGCCTTGTCCTTATCCATGGTAGCAACTTCTGCTTCAAACTCACTGATTTCTTCTTTCACTTTTTCCCAAACCTGCTCACGCTCTTCCCAATCGAATCCAACATTACGTGCCTTATCTTGAATACGATAAGATTTGATAAGTGAAGGTAAAGCCTCAGGAACACCACTCAATACAGATTTATTACCATCTTTTTCTTTCAACTTTATCTGCTCCCAATTTTCCGATACTTTTTCAGCAGTATCAGCTTTCACTTCTCCAAAAACATGAGGATGACGGAATATCAGCTTATCACAAAGCTTATCACATACGTCTTTTATATCAAAAGCGCCGGTTTCACTACCTATTTTCGCATAAAATACAACATGAAGCAATACATCTCCCAACTCCTTGCAGATGTTTTTCTCATCATTTTTCATCAAGGCATCACACAGTTCATACACTTCTTCAATTGTATTGGGTCGCAAACTCTCATTAGTCTGTTTTCTATCCCATGGACATTTTTCACGCAATTCATCCAAGATGTCAAGCAAACGTCCAAAAGCTTCCACTTTTTCCTCTTTGGTATGCATGGTTCTATCATTAAAAATTGTCGCACAAAAGTAGAAAAAAGGAGGGAGAAAAAAGAAAAAAAACAAGAATCCATGAACAAAAAAACCAAGATAAATGTTATAAGAAACAAAAGCATGATATTTAGTTAGAATATATAACTTTTATTATATGGAAAGTTTCAGTGATTTGATTTCGTCCCCAACGCCTGTTTTAGTCGATTTTTTTGCGACATGGTGTACGCCTTGCAAGATAATGACTCCCATTCTCCAAAAAGTGAAAGAGATTCAAGGTGACAGCATACGCATCATAAAAGTTGACATTGACAAGAACCGTTCGGTAGCAGCTCACTATTCAGTTCAGTCAGTACCTACATTTATGATTTTCAAGAATGGTAAGCAGTTATGGCGACAAAGTGGAGTTATCAATGCAGAGGAACTGAATAAAATCATCGCACTGTTCAAATAATAAGCATATTCATTTTCATGTACGAGACTACCGGGGAGTGATCTTCGGTAGTTTTTTATTATAACCAAATTTCAATACATATACTACGAATTTATATATTGGTTTTACTCCACTGCAACCACGGACAAGCAATCTCTATATCCTTTTCACACAACTATCAGATGAAATCCGGACTATCTCCTTACCATACAATAAAAAAGAACGAGAAAAACAGAATCTGTTCCTTCCCGTTCTCACTATTTCCTCCATTAAAGCAATCTTGACCTCTATCAGAATCCTATTAATATTTAATTTTCTGCTTATATATCTCAGCACGTTCCGTCACTTCACGCACAAAATTATACGTTTCTGTTCCACGGAAGTAGCCATTTCTACAGACAGGATCCTGATAATATTCTTCATGACTTTTCAGCAAAATATAATGAGCTACATTATGTTCCCAAATATAATGATTCCTTCCATATTTCTCCGAAAGCGCCATTGCATCCGTTACATGTCCACTACCCGCATTATAAGCGGCCAATACAAACTTTGTTCTTTCTGATGCATCCGGAACCTCGGCAAACATATTCTGTAATATCTTTATATACTTCACTGCTGCTTTGATACTTTCTTCCGGATCATTCTCTTTGCCGGCCGGTACTCCCATCGCTCTTGCTGTTTTTGGCATTAGTTGCATCAGGCCACATGCACCAGCCCAAGAAACAGTAGCGGGATTAAAATTCGATTCCGTATATGCCAAAGCTGCAAGCAGGCGCCAGTCCCACCCTATGGTTGTCGCATATTTCTTGAACAAATCGTCATAATACGAAATCTTACCTTCCTTTACAGACAGAATCGCTCCATGTGAGACCCGCTTATTCAGTTCGAAATAACGCCGGGCACTTGCTTTAAACTCCGGAGAATTCACATGCTCCCGATGCCATTTATTGGCAGCCTCAGCCAACAACGGAGAAGTTTTCCTTACCGCCCAGGAAGAGCGTTGATCAAAACTAATTACCAATCCGATATCCAGATTCTGATAATAAGTACGGTTTATCTTGGCCACATCATTGGTAGCAATGGTATAATCTATTTTCCCTTCTGCTACCCACGTGATAAGATCTTCCTCCGAAAGACTATCCGGTTCCACTTTATGAATACGGATACCTCCTCCAAGTTCATTATTCAGATTGACAATTCGCGTATAAAACTTACCCGGATACACGTAAATATCCTTATCCACCAATTGAGTCACATCCTTCAATGCTTCTTTCCCTCTTCTCTGTACTACTACCTGATGGGTAATATGTTCCTCACCGCAATACAACAAACTGTCTTTACCCGAATTGGTCATAGCAAGATTGTAAGCTATCAGGTCTCCATCTCCCCTCAGCAAACTATTGATCATCTCCGCAGAGGAATTCATTACTTTCAGTTTCAGTTTAACTCCTAATGAATGAGCAAACTGCAGTGCCAGTTCATACTGAAACCCCATCGGTTCTCCCCGATAGTTAAAATAAGAAGTAGAACTGTTGGTTGTAAGAACAACCAACTCTCCCCTCTCCTTGATTTGCGGCAAATCAAACTTACATTCTTCCTGCTGCTTCCCTCCCTGACAAGCGTACAGCACAAAGCAAGTCATCAATGCAACAAGCGAAAGCCATTTCATTTTTCAACGATTCTTTCAATGTACATTTTCAGAATTTCTATAGCTTTCTTATTATGTCCACCTTGAGGTACGATCAAATCTGCATATCTTTTTGCCGGTTCTATAAACTCCTGATGCATGGGTTTCAACACTTTCATATAACGGTCCATCACCGCTTCAGCCGTACGTCCCCGTTCCACCACATCACGCTGGATAACACGAATCAAACGTTCATCAGGATCTGCGTCCACAAATATCTTCAAATCCATTTGTCCGCAAAGTTTCTTATCACTGAGAGCCAGAATCCCCTCAATAATAATAACTTTCCGCGGTTCCAGATGAATAGTTTCCGGCTGTCGGGTACAGGTAAGGAAAGAATACACAGGCTGTTCTATTGATTCTCCTTTGCGCAAAGCCGCTACATGCTCGGACAGCAACTTCCAGTCGAAAGCATTAGGATGGTCAAAGTTAATATTCTGTCTTTCTTCTACCGGCACATGACTACTATCCTTATAATAAGAGTCTAAAGGAAGTATAACCACTTCATTCTTTGGTAAGCTTTCGATAATGCTTTTCACTACTGTTGTTTTTCCGGAGCCTGTTCCTCCTGCAATTCCGATAATAATCATATCTATAAATTCAATAATTAGTTATACCTTTGTCTAAATACAAAAATACAAGAATTAATAAAATAAATAACTATGGTCAAGCACATTGTTTTATTCAAACTGAAAGAAAATTTATCTCAAGACGAAAAGCAGAACGTAATGAAAAGCTTTAAAGAGGCTATTGAAGCCCTTCCATCTACCATTACCTTTATCCGGAAAATATATGTAGGCATCAATATAAATGCAGACGAAAAATGGGATATCTGTCTTGAAAGTGAGTTCGACTCATTAGAAGATGTAAAAAACTACGCCATACATCCCGCCCACCAGGCAGCTGCAGCCATCCTTAAAGATGCCAAACAAGACAGAGCATGCACCGATTATGAATTTTAAAACGACATTGTAATGAAAAAGATTATCAACCCTTGGAAAGATACAGAAGGATATTATTGCTTTGGGTGTGCTCCTCAAAATGAATCCGGACTTCAGATGGAGTTCTATGAAGAAGGCGATGAAATCATCAGCTTCTGGCAACCCGAAGCCAAATATCAAGGATGGTTCAATACGCTGCATGGAGGCATACAAGCCACACTGCTCGACGAGATATGTGGATGGGTTATTATCCGTAAGTTACAGACAGCCGGAGTCACTTCGAAAATGGAAACCCGATACATGAAACCAATCTATACAACGGGAGGTAAACTTACATTACGTGCTTCTATTCGGGAACAAAAACGTAATATTGTCATCATTGATGCCTGTATCTGCAATCCTGAAGGAGAAATCTGTACCAGCGCCGTATGTACTTACTTTGCCTATCCGGCAGAAAAGGCCATCAAGGAAATGCACTTCCACGGCTGCAGAACAGAAGAAGAGACAGAAGATTGTCATACCCATGAGTAAAAAAGCAAGCCTCAAAAAGGAACAATATACAAATTGAAAGAAAAATATATTTTTTCACATCAATCTTTTGGAGATTACAAATAAACAATTTACATTTGCCACAAACAACAAAGTAAAATGAATAAATTTACATCTACATACTTGCACCATCATCATCCTAACGAAATAAAAACGGTAGGCTGAGGTGTCGTGTAGTTATGTAGTCCAATATAAAGGCTTGCCGTTTATTCCGGTAAGCCTTTTTTATTATTATTCAAAACGTCAAACCTCTAAAAAAGAAACAATATGCTTAGAATTGCAGTACAATCGAAAGGACGCTTATTCGAAGATACAATGTCCTTACTAGCCGAAGCAGATATCAAATTATCGACTTCCAAACGCACCTTGCTGACTCAGTCTACCAATTTCCCGATAGAAGTATTGTTCCTCAGAGACGATGACATTCCTCAATGTGTAGCCAGTGGAGTGGCCGACCTGGGAATTGTTGGAGAAAACGAATTTATAGAACGCAACGAAGATGCTGACATCATATACCGGTTAGGATTCAGCAAGTGCAGACTATCCTTAGCCATTCCTAAGGAAATAGAATACAACGGAGTACAATGGTTCAACGGAAAGAAAATCGCCACTTCCTACCCATATATCCTCCAGCAATACCTCGACAAACAGCAAATCGAAGCTGATATCCACCTCATCACCGGTTCTGTAGAGATTGCACCGGGTATTCATCTGGCCGATGCTATTTTCGATATCGTCAGTTCTGGTTCAACTCTGATAAGCAATAATCTTAAAGAAGTAGAAACGGTAATGAAGAGTGAAGCCTTGCTCATTGGGAATAAAGCCTTGAGCGAAGAAAAGAAAGAAATTCTCGAGGAACTGCTCTTCAGAATCCGTGCCGTAAAAGCTGCTGAAGACAAGAAATACATTCTGATGAATGTACCCAACGACCGTCTGAAAGAAATCACAGAAGCATTGCCCGGTATAAAAAGTCCTACCATTATGCCTCTGGCTACCGAAGGATGGAGCAGTATACATACCGTACTCGACCAGAAATGTTTCTGGGAAATCATCGGAAAACTAAAAGCATTGGGCGCACAAGGCATACTGGTATTGCCTATAGAAAAGATGGTTCTTTAAAAGTTAAAAGAAAACTACTATGAATACGATATACTATCCTGCAGAAAACGAGTGGAACAGTTTGTTGAAACGGTCTGCCTTGAAAACAGATGCCATACAAGAAACTGTATCCAGTATATTAAAGCAAATCAAAGACGAAGGAGACAAAGCCGTACTAAAATTCGAAGAACTGTTCGATAAGGTACAGCTGAGCACACTTCAAGTTTCTTCGTCCGAATTTGAAGAAGCTGAGAAAGAAGTTGACGAAGAGCTGAAAGCAGCTATTCTTCTGGCCCACCGGAACATTACCACCTTTCATGCTGCACAAAAATTTGAAACCAAGAAAATTACCACACAACCGGGAGTAACATGCTGGCAAAAGGCTGTCGGCATTGAAAAAGTAGGTCTGTATATTCCCGGAGGAACCGCCCCTTTATTTTCTACCGTACTGATGCTTGCCACTCCGGCCCAGATTGCAGGGTGTAAGGAAATCATTCTATGCACCCCACCCAACCGTGAAGGAAAAGTACACCCGGCTATCCTATATGCAGCCCAAGTATCCGGAGTAAGCCGCATCTATAAGATAGGAGGCGTACAAGCTATCGGAGCCATGGCTTATGGAACAGAGAGTGTACCTAAAGTATACAAGATTTTCGGACCGGGGAATCAATATGTAACTGTAGCCAAACAGCAGGTATCCTTGCACGATGTAGCTATCGACATGCCGGCAGGACCTTCTGAAGTAGCTGTTTTAGCCGACGGTACCGCCAATCCTGTATTTGTGGCTTCCGACCTACTCTCTCAGGCAGAACACGGAACAGACAGTCAGGCCATTCTGATAACCACATCCGAAGAGCTTCTCAAGCAGGTGGAAGCCGAAGTTGTGCGCCAGCTGGAAGAACTTCCCCGCAAAGAGATTGCTCAAAAGGCCTTGGAAAGCAGCAAGCTGATTCTGGTAAAAGATATGCAGGAGGCAATACGGATGACCAACGAATACGCTCCGGAACACCTCATTATCGAGACTGAAAACTACATGGAAGTAGCCGGACAAATAGTCAATGCCGGTTCGGTCTTTTTGGGTTCTTATTCACCGGAAAGTGCAGGCGACTATGCCTCCGGAACCAATCATACTCTTCCTACCAACGGATATGCCAAAGCATACAGTGGCGTCAGTCTCGATAGCTTTATACGCAAAATTACTTTCCAGGAAATTACACGCGAAGGCATCAGACAGATTGGACCAGCCATCCAGACTTTAGCCGCCAACGAACACCTGGATGCACATAAGAATGCAATTACCGTCAGACTACTTTAACACAAGCTTATGAAATCTTTACAAGAACTTACACGACCCAATATTTGGAATCTCAAGCCTTATTCATCGGCCCGCGACGAATACAGTGGAGCGGAAGCATCGGTCTTTCTGGATGCTAACGAAAATCCATACAATCATCCCAACAACAGATATCCGGACCCTTTGCAACATGAACTGAAAAGCATCATTGCTTCAGTAAAGAAGGTAAGAACAGAGGAAATCTTTCTCGGGAACGGAAGTGATGAGGCTATCGACCTCGTTTTCCGTGCTTTCTGCCGTCCGGGAGTCGACAATGTTGTAGCTATCGACCCTACATACGGAATGTATCAGGTATGTGCCGATGTAAACGATGTGGAGTATCGAAAGGTACTGCTCGACAAAGACTTTCAGTTCAAGGCAGCCGACCTGCTTGCCGCATCCGACGAACATACCAAACTCATCTTTCTCTGTTCGCCGAACAATCCTACCGGAAATACCTTGAACAGAAAAGAAATATACTCTCTACTCTCCGACTTTCAAGGGATTGTTGTACTCGACGAAGCATATATCGATTTCGCCAACCAGCCTTCTTTTCTTGAAGAACTGAGCGAACACCCTAACCTCATCGTACTACACACTTTCTCCAAAGCCTGGGGCTGTGCAGCCATACGCTTAGGCATGGCATTCGCATCGCCACAGATTATACAGATTCTGAATAAGATAAAATATCCGTACAATGTAAACCGCCTGACGCAGCATGAGGCTATATTAATGAGCCAGAAGCATTACGAAGTACAGCGTTGGGTGAAATCTTTATTAGAAGAACGGAAACGGCTTATCGACGAGTTCTCTGCTTTGGACTGTTGCCTGCATATCTATCCAACGGAAGCTAACTTCTTCCTTGCAAAGGTAACCGATGCCAAACAGATATATGAATATCTGGTACAACAGGGCATCATCGTCCGAAACCGTACACACATCGCTCTGTGTCACAACTGCCTGCGTATTACCATTGGTACACGCCCGGAAAACGACGCACTGCTGGAAGCATTAAAACAGTTTCACCCTTCTCAAGCATTATGAAAAAACAAGTATTATTCATCGACCGAGACGGAACATTGGTCATAGAACCTCCTATCGACTATCAGCTCGACTCCTTCAATAAGTTGGAGTTCTACCCCAAAGTGTTCCGCAATTTATATTTCATCCGTCAGAAGATGGATTTCGAGTTTGCCATGGTCACCAATCAGGACGGCTTGGGTACGGCTTCTTTTCCGGAAGACACCTTTTATCCAGTGCACAACTTTATATTGAAGACTTTCGAACAAGAAGGCATTACGTTCGACCAAATCTTTATCGACCGCAGTTTTCCCGAAGACAATGCTCCTACCCGAAAGCCTCGCACCGGTATGCTGACTCAGTATCTGGATAATCCTGACTACGACTTGGCTCACAGTTTTGTCATCGGAGACCGTGCGACCGACGTAGAATTGGCATTGAACTTGGGATGTAAAGCCATTTTGCTGCAAAACGACAAGTCTCTGCTAACTTCTCCCGAACTACAATCTGTCTGCGTACTTGCCACAACCGACTGGGATAAAATAGCCGAATATCTGTTTGCACAGGAACGTACAGCAGAAGTCCGGCGTACCACACACGAAACAGATATCTATATCCGGATGAATCTGGACGGTGAAGGAAAATGCAACATTTCTACGGGATTGAAATTCTTCGACCACATGCTGGAGCAGATAGCCAAACATGGAAAAATCGACCTCACTATACAAGCACAAGGAGATCTGGAAGTAGACGAGCATCATACCATCGAAGATACTGCCATTGTATTGGGCGAATGTCTTTATAAAGCCTTGGGAAGCAAGCGTGGAATAGAGCGCTACGGTTATTGCCTTCCAATGGACGACTGCCTGTGCCAAGTGGCTCTCGACTTCGGAGGACGGGCGTGGCTGGTATGGGATGCCACATTCAAACGCGAGAAAATAGGAGAAATGCCTACGGAAATGTTTCTTCATTTCTTCAAGTCGCTGAGTGATGCCGCCCACATGAACCTTCATATTCAAGCCAAAGGTGAAAATGAACATCACAAGATAGAAGGTATTTTCAAAGCCTTTGCCCGAAGCATACGGGCTGCCGTACGCCGCGACATTTACCACTACGAAATACCTTCCAGCAAAGGCAGTCTGTAATCCAAGAATCGGCAGGTTGCAGGAGTTATCACGTACTGCAATCGACGACGTCGGCTGTAAAATCGGCAACGTTGGCTTTATAACCGACGTCGCCGACCGTGCAGCCGACGTCGTCGGATACAAAACACAAGCGGTATCATGTAAGGATTATTCCATATCCTAAACGACTTATCCGATACACATACCACATAAAAAAGGGTGTATTTCTCTCTTTCATTGAGAAATACACCCTTTGCTATCTAAGAATAAGTTTTATTCTATTCCATCAAACTTACTGATGTTGTTCACGCAACAAATCATTGACAGTTTTTACCGGATTGAAAGTACTCAAAGGCACTTCTACAAACACAGTGCTCCAGTCGCTCATCGAACCGTTCCACAAACCTGGCAACTCAAGTGCTTTCAGGTCTTTACCATTCTTCGACTTGTAAGAGATGAATCCTGTAGCTTTGTCTACATAATCCAGCAAATTGAATTTGTTACCTTTGTAGTCGCGTATTGCACAAACCAAATCAACCGGATTGAAGTGTGTACCCTGTTCGAACATAGCTTTCTTTTCCGGATCCTTCATGTCAATCTGCGAGCTTTCCAAAATCTGCAAAGAAACAGTTCCATCAGGATTGTAAGCCAAGAACGGACCACCACCCGGTTCGCCTACATTCTTCACCATACCACATACACGCATCGGACGATTCAGTTTCTTACGCAAATAGATTACCAAGTCGGCATCTTCCAAATCCTTAATATCTTCTTTTCTGCAACGCAACTGCTGCTGTACGAAACGGATAATGGTTTCCAACTGATCGTGGCTATAATGTCCGCCATCCAGCAACTTCAAATACTGGAAAGCCTGCTGCTGCAAAGTAACCAATACACCGGCCAGCAACTTCTTATAAGTAACTGTATCCCCTTTCAGTCTGTCTGGTACTACGTTGTCAATATTCTTAATGAATACGATATCCGCATCCAGATCGTTCAGGTTTTCAATCAATGCACCATGACCACCCGGACGGAATACCAGTTTGCCATTATCGCGGAAAGGTTTGTTTTCCATATCGGCAGCCAATGTATCTGTGCTCGGTTTCTGTTCAGAGAAACTTACATTGAAGCTTACTCCATACTTCTTGGCATATTCTGCCACTTTTTCTTCAACCAGCTGGCTGAACAAAGCCTTGTGTTCGGTAGAAACGGTAAAATGTACATTTACCTGTCCGGTTTTACCAGCTGCATACAACGCTCCCTCAACCAAATGTTCTTCCAACGGAGTGCGAACGCCATTCGCATAACGATGGAATTTAAGAAGTCCTTTAGGTAACGCTCCATAATTCAAGCCGGCACCTTCGAGCAAATTAGAAACAACAGCCTTGTAGTTGTGTTCTGCAACCAGTGCATCGATATTTTTACCGGTATTGTCCAAGCAAGCAGCATTCAAGTCATTATAGAAAGCAAAGCTATGAATATGATCGAAGAATTTTTTCTCGAAATCAGTAGTAGGTACGCTATAGTCTGCTCCTAAAAATTCAAACAGGTTTTTGAACATACGGCTGGCTGCTCCCGAAGCCGGAACAAACTTCACGACCTTTTTATCAGTATCTTTATACGCATCCCATGCAGCCAGATATTTTTTCTGTTCGTCTGCATCAGCAATCATAATTCCCCTGTTTTCCACCGAGGCTGCTCCAGCCAATTTTAAATAAGGAAAGCCTTTTTCAAAACAAGCCAACTGTTCAGCAATCTGCTGTTCTGAAATCCCCTTTTTTGCTAATAATTCCTTGTCTTCGTGTGTTAACATATATGATAAATTTAATAAGTTAATATAAACGGTCTATCCTAATAACTTTGCCCAAATGTATAAAAAAACCTGCAAGATTATCAAAAAGAGAAAGAAAAAAACTATCTTTACCCACAACGAAATGAATGCATGTCATGGAAAAGCAAGATTTTTTTAATCCTAAAGAGTATAAACAGCTATTTACACTATACAAAAAACTTCTGCAACTATCGGGAGATACTCTTCAAAAAGATGACTGTAAACATCTAAAAACACATCTTATAAAAGTCATGTCGGAAGGAAACATTCCACGCAATGCATTCGGCATGAATCCGATTATCAAAGATATGCAGACAGCCGTAATTGTAGCTGAAGAAATTGGTATGCGCCGGGCTTCCATCATTGGCATCATGCTACACGAGTCTGTAAAGTATAATCTATGCACATTGGAATCTGTACGGCAGAAATACGGAGAAGATGTAGCCGGTATCATACATGGCCTGGTAAAAATCAATGAACTTTATGCCAAAAGCCCTACCATAGAATCGGAAAATTTCCGTAATCTGCTGCTTTCTTTTGCTGAAGATATGCGGGTTATTCTGATTATGATAGCCGACCGTGTCAACTTAATGCGACAGATTAAAGACAGTGACAACGAGGAAGCTCGTCTGCAGGTGTCCAATGAAGCTGCTTATCTTTACGCTCCATTGGCTCATAAACTGGGCTTGTATAAACTGAAATCGGAACTGGAAGATTTATCGCTGAAATATACCCAGCACGATATTTATTACCATATCAAGGATAAATTAAATGCAACCAAGGCTGCACGAGACCGCTACATTGAAACTTTTATCCAACCTATACAAAAGAAACTGGAAGAAGCCGGACTGAAGTTTCATATGAAAGGACGTACCAAATCTATTCACTCCATCTATCAGAAGATGAAGAAACAGAACTGTCCTTTCGAAAATGTGTACGACCTCTTCGCCATACGTATCATCCTTGACTCTCCTCTTGAAAAAGAAAAACAGGAATGCTGGCAGGCTTATTCCATTGTAACCGATATGTATCTGCCTAACCCCAAACGTTTGCGCGACTGGCTTTCTGTGCCCAAAAGCAACGGATACGAATCTCTTCATATCACAGTAATGGGTCCGGAAGGAAAATGGGTAGAAGTACAGATACGTACCGAGCGTATGGATGAAATAGCAGAGAAAGGTCTGGCAGCTCACTGGAGATATAAAGGAATAAAGGGAGAAACCGGACTGGATGAATGGCTGAATTCTATCCGCGAAACACTGGAGAATGCAGACAGTGACATGGAAGCAATGGACCAGTTTAAGCTGGATTTGTACAAGGACGAGGTCTTTGTATTTACTCCTAAAGGTGATTTGTATAAGTTACCGCAAGGAGCTACCATTCTGGATTTTGCATTTACCATCCATTCCAACTTGGGATGCCGGTGTATCGGTGCACGGGTAAACGGCAAGAATGCCCAACTGCGTCAGACACTGAACAGTGGCGACCAGGTGGAAATCATGACTTCGAATACCCAGACTCCCAAACAAGACTGGCTGAACTTTGTTACTACGTCGAAAGCCCGTACAAAAATAC
Source organism: Phocaeicola acetigenes (assembly GCF_027529745.1). Lineage (NCBI taxonomy): Bacteria > Pseudomonadati > Bacteroidota > Bacteroidia > Bacteroidales > Bacteroidaceae > Phocaeicola > Phocaeicola acetigenes. The sequence continues at coordinate 11,361 of NZ_JAPZVM010000014.1, read as the reverse complement.
GTCAGGCACTGAAAGAAATAGCAGCAAAGCAAACTCAATTTGCCAAAGAGACATTGGAGCGTAAATTCAAAAACCGCAAACTGGAATATGATGAAGCGGTATTGATGAGGCTGATTCGTAAATTGGGCTTCAAGACGGTCACCGACTTCTATCAAAGTATTGCCAGCGAAACGATGGACATCAACGAAGTCATTGACAAATATCTTGAACTGCAGCGTAAAGAAAATGAACAGCGGGATGAAATTATCTACAGAAGTGCCGAGAACTTCAACATACAGCAAAGTACAGAAGGAAAAGACTATTATAAAGATGATGTGCTGGTAATCGACCAGAATCTGAAGGGAATAGACTTTAATCTGGCACGATGCTGCAATCCTATTTACGGAGATGAAGTGTTTGGATTTGTAACCATTTCCGGAGGTATCAAAATACACCGCTGCGACTGCCCCAATGCAAAGGAAATGAAAGCACGCTTTCCTTACCGCATCGTACGCGCACGCTGGGCAGGCAAAAGTACCGGCAAGCAATATCCTATTACGCTGAGAATTGTAGGACATGATGATATAGGAATCGTGACCAATATCACTTCTATCATAAACAAAGAAAACAGTATTCTGTTGCGCTCCATCAGTATTGATTCACACGACGGATTGTTTTCAGGAATGCTGACTGTCATGGTAGATGATACCTCTAAGCTGGAAGCACTGATAAAGAAAATTAAAACAGTAAAAGGTGTAAAACAGATAAGTAGAGGATAATTAAAATGTTAAAAAACAAACGAATCGCCTGATAATACAAACAAAAGCAGTATTTTTAGACGTTTTTTAATAATGAATAAAAATGAAAAAGATTTTTCTTACAACCTTATTTTTAGTATCAAGTATCTTGATTGTACTGGCACAAGGTACTGCGGAGATTACATTCGACAAGACTACACACAACTTTGGAACTTTTTCTGAAAACAGTCCGAAAGTAACATGTAAATTCCAATTTAAGAACACAGGAGACGGTCCTTTAGTCATTCATCAAGCCATAGCTTCATGTGGATGTACAGTACCACGATATCCCAAAGAGCCACTTAAACCAGGAGAAAGTGGTGAAATTACTGTAACTTACGATGGAACAGGAAAATTCCCGGGACATTTCCGCAAAACAATTACAATTCGTACAAACGGAAAAAAAGAAATCACTCGCCTTTATATCGAAGGTGACATGATGCCTAAAGAAAATAAATAAATTTAATCATGCCATAAAACAAGGCCAATCCGGTATCACTACCTGATTGGCCTTTCTTCTTTCTCTCTTTCTATAAAGTGTTATATGTCTAAAAAATCACATCAGAAAAGAATACCCAGACGGAATCCTACATCACTCTGTCCGTCTATATCTCCCAATAGGGTTTGAGTATGATTGGTGGCATAGTTGTAAAAACCTGCTACATGGAAGCCAAAACGTCTGTCTGCCCGAGGATAGATTTTCAAACCGACCTCTGGAGATACATAAAATCCCCAAGCCTCATCATACAGCCCACTATCACCGTAATATGTGGTGTTGCGGGCGAACATTGTTCCAAGCTTCATCCCGACATAAGGCTTTACATGTGAACCCTCATACAGATTATATGATGTAGTAACACCAAAAGGAAGCTGATAGGCAGAACGCTGCTGATCTGTAGTAAGCGATTCTGTAGGAGACAAAGCTAATGTTTGTCGACCTACATATTTATGATTAGTATGAAAATTGGCAAATACTCCAACCTCCCATCTGGGAAGTACCTCATAAGCTGCCTCAAAGTTCATTCCCCAACCACTTATTTTCTCTGCAAAATCAGTACCTAACGGAGCATTCATCTGCCAGTCTACTGTAAAATGCAACTTCTCAGAATTCCATTGTGCATGCGCCTGCACGGTAAAAAACGATAATGCACAGGCTACTATTGCTACTTTTCGAAACAATTTATTTGTCTTCATATTATATCCTCCCCTTAATTGTTACGTGTAATATAATCCGACTGAGCAAAAGCCTGATCTACACCATCCAACAAAAACAACAGATTGGTTTTTCCATTGCCATAACTATAGCCCGATGCACTGGCATACCATACAACAGGAAGCTGTTTATTTTCACCCCCTTCCTCTTTTGATGTCAAATCAACCATCTCTATGATCAATGCATTGGTATCATATGAATAAGATACAGGATACGGATAATACCATCCTCCCCACCAGTCTCCCCAGAATCCCCAGTTCCACCAGCCATTCCAATAGCCACCTGTTACAATCTGAGTAGATTGAGCAAGATACGACAACTGTAAACCAATATTTGCGTCTTCTTTTTGTTCTGGTTCTGTCAGACGTGTATACCCTCTCTCATTCATATACTGTTCTACTTTGGAAATAAGCTGCATTGCATTCTCGTCTTTCCAATAAGTTGCTTTATATCCACCTATTTCCAATATACTATCTGGCAGAAAATAAGTCTGATATTTGCCAAAATCCACATTGTTGTCGTGATCTGTATATACAACCAAGTTGGCATCCATTTGTCCAAAATCTGGATCTTTCTCGCATGACATCATCCCCAATGTCATACAAGCCAATAATAACATTTTTTTCATAAGTCTCAACAATTTTCTTGTTTTATACTAAAACGAGCGTCCTTTATACACATTACTCTTTTCTATAGGCAATAATGCACCTGACAAAGAAAGTCTATTTGAATTAAAATTCGGTGTAATGTCTACTGAAGCATTATTTCCTCCATTAGGTAAGAAAATGTCTATACGAGCAGAAATTCCAGTACCCATCACATTCATAGACACTCGAATATTATTCTTCTTGTCTTTTTTCACTTCATAGTTGGTAAGCTTACCTTCTACCGTTACTCCTCCAATACCATTGGGGCCGCTTACCGGAATATTGAAAGCAACCTGTACCACAGCTTCATCACCGTTTACAGAAACAAAATTAGTATTCGAAGACACGTAAGCAGTCTGGCCATATTTAAAAACTACACGGTCTGCTTCCAATGTAAAAGCCTTCTGATTAATAGCTTGTTCTGCCTCACAGAACATAAGACTGTCTAAGCGTGCCTGCAATTCTTTCTTTTGTTCCCGAGTCAATTCTTGCTCCGGAGTCTGTATTTGAGTATACCCTCTCATTGAGATCAGGGCTACTACCATGAAAAATAAAATCCGTTTCATAATCTCCATTTTTTAATGTTCATCTATAAAACAACGAAAAGAGAATTTCGCTGCATGAAACTCATTTAAAAAAGTATAAAAGCATCATAAAAGACACATGTTATCTCTTTTCTTTTTATATTTAGATATTCAATAGTAAGAAACCTTAAACTTTTATCTATATGAACAGCATTTCAGATATAACCATGCTTATAGCCGTCATTGCATTGGCTATGTGGCCCATCGCTTTATTCATTCTCCACTTTTTGAATGAACGCAAAAGAAAACTGGAACATATCGAACGAATGACAAAAAACGAACTCGACGATATCTCAACTCAAGACCTTGTTCTCAGTGTATTGAAAAAAATAGGATGCCAACCGGAAATCAATTCTGAAGGACATATCTGTTTCAAATACCAAGGTGAAGACTTTTACATTGCAACCGAACCGGAAAACCGGTTCATCATGATATGGAACCCATGGTGGGGCTCCATCAGTACAGATAATGAGGCACTGCCATTCCTAAAAGAAATCATTAATCTAACCAATATAAACTCTCTTATTACTACAGTCTATATGGCCGATGAAGACGAAAAGACTATAGGCCTGCACTCTCGATGTCATACCTTCTTCTCTCCCAATGAAGGAGAATTGGAAGAACACATGAAAATGCTATTGGATTCGTTTTTCGATACACACAATGCCGTAAAAGACAATATGAACCAATTAAGCTCAGCTGCAATAAATGAAGAGACCCAAAAAGAGCGTGTAAAAATCAAAGGATTTGCTGCATATAAAAAAGAAAATACAGTCCCCATAGAGCCTGAAACTACAAAATAATATACCTTTGCAACCATGAAACTAACATTAGAAGACAACAAAGGTATTCCGTCCTCTTTATTATGGACTTTAGCCATCATTTCCGGTATATCCGTAGCTAATCTGTATTACAACCAACCACTACTAAATCGGATTAGTGAAGACTTAAACGTATCCGAGTTTACCGCCAACCTTATCCCTATGGTTACGCAAATAGGTTATGCACTGGGATTGCTGTTCATTATTCCTTTAGGTGACTTGTACAAACGGAAACATATCATTGTAACAAACTTTCTGCTATTGGCTCTATCCATGTTCGGATTTGCCATATCCAGTCACATATACTTTACCTTGGCAGTATCTTTGATTACCGGAATCTGTTCGGTAATGCCACAAATCTTTATCCCCATTGCCGCACAATTCTCCCAACCAGAAAAGAAATCACAGAATATCGGTATATTGGTAAGCGGACTACTGACCGGAATTTTAGGTTCACGAGTCGTCAGCGGTATAGTAGGAGAATATTGGGGATGGAGAACCATGTATTATATTGCAGCCATTTTAATGCTGCTCAGTATTCTTGTCGTTATACGTACCCTTCCTAATATGCCCGTCAACTATAAAGGAACTTATTGGGGACTGATGAAATCTGTTTTCTCTTTCATCAAAGACAATGCTACATTGCGTATGGTTTCTGCCCGCGCCGGACTATGTTTCGGATGCTTTCTGTCTTTATGGGCCTGTCTTGCCTTCAAGATGAGCGGTGAACCGTTTTACGCAGGAAACAACATCATCGGTATGTTAGGGTTATGTGGTATAGCAGGAGCCATGACCGCTTCACTGGTAGGTAAATATGTCCGCATATTGGGCGTGAGAAAATTAAACTACATCGGATGTTCCATCATGATTCTATCATGGATTATACTATATGTATTTCAAAACAGCTATATCGGAATCATTGCCGGTATTATTTTGATTGACATTGGTATGCAGTGTGTGCAATTAAGCAATCAGACTTGTGCACTTTCTCTGGCTCCTCATGCATCCAACCGAATGAATACAATTTTCATGACCACTTACTTTTTAGGTGGATCGTTGGGAACATTCCTTGCCGGAACTTTCTGGCACAGTTTTGAATGGGCCGGTGTAACAGGAGTAGGTATCTGCATGGCCGCCTGCTCCATGCTCATCACTCTTTTTACCAAACATTAAGTTCCATTTTATGAATCAATCTGCTATTTATCCTAAAGACTGGCTATCTATACACCCCTATACAAGTCAGCAGCCCTCAGACAAATACTTTATCGATTTGTCCAACCAGTTATATACTGTTTCTATCCCGGAAGAACTCCCGGTTCATTTCCGGAAAAAGCTCTGTACATATACGGCTGCCTATCTGGAAGACATTATTTCCAATCTTGGTTTATGGAACAGCTTCCGCCAAGAACATCGTCGTCTTTATCATACTGCATTACCTTTTTATGCGGTTTCCACCGACTATATAGATGAGGAAGTAAACGAAGAAGATATTCGCTTTATTATATGGAATACATGGCAGAAGGCACTCTACCCTCACAGTTATATCAACCCTAACGACGAGCGGATTCATCGCCTGTCCCAATCATTCTATCAAATTTTATGTAAGGCATACGAAGAAGCTCCCGAAAACGATGTACTGGAAAACTATTTCCAAGATTTCAAAGATGAGAAGGATGCCGACCGGAAACTGACCTGGCTATTCGGACATACCTATCTGACTGAACCATCCATGCAGCCTTATATCGAACGAGTTACTCCCAAGGACCGATTCATTATACCTACCGGACCATTGGCACTGTTCTTGCACGAATGGATGGATTTACTGAGCAAGAATGCTTCGTGGAAACAAATCAAAGGACTGTACACTCCCGAACCGGTTATTCCACTGAAAACAAAAGAGAAGAATGCCAGCACCTACCAGCGTTTTACCAGTGGAAACAACGGTAAGCATATTGCCTATCTCAACGGATACAGCGAATTACGTCATTTCCTTACCCAAATATTGGGATGGGCAGACGATGATGAACATACACTGCCACAAATGAAAAACCACCGGAACTTTATTTTGATGAGTAATCCGGAAAAAGGTATTCTGCTGGCCAAAGACATTTGCGAATACATTGCAGACAGCGCCAACAAGCTATACAATAAAGAAGAGGCTCAAAAACACGCTTTCCGCCTGCTCACCGAAGAAACAGTCTGTCCGCCCGACTTACTGTCTTATTGCATCGAGCATCAGCTCATTCCAGATGCTCAGTTGCCGGTGTATGGCGAACAGGAATTGGTACAGCGTAATGCCGACTTCATAGCCCGTCATTCTCTCCTGTATTATTATCGAGGAGACTAAAAAGATACTGAAAGAACAATCAGGACATATAAAAAAGGATTCTGCAATTTTCCTTACAAGAAGATTACAGAATCCTTTTATATATAATCTCATTAAAACGGACTATAACTCTTTCAGTTCCTTATACAAGCGCTGTACCGGAAGCCCCATCACGTTATAGTACGAACCTAATCAAAATATTTAATTGAAATACAATAGATTAAACACAAAACAAAAATTCAATGTAAAACTATTGTAAAACAATCACTCATTTTAAGGTTTTTCAAGCAAATCTACCAATTCTTTTTCCGCTTCTTCTCTCTCCTCTTCCCATTCCGAAAAAAGACGAGTAACCAAATCGACATTACCTGTTATAATAGACCGACTATTACCTTCATTATCCGTTATCATCAGCTCGTAATGGCCATAACTAATAAATCTCTTGCTGATTGTGTACTTCCCCATGGCTTTAGGTTTTACAGCTAGGAAAAAGAAACGGTCCCGCTACCCGTTGCGTTACATATCCTGGAAAAGGGTACAGTGTAGCCATTAAGCATACAACACGGGACGGAACCGTATATGAAGAAGCATCGGGCCACATTAAGTTGTCCGATGCCTAACGGTCAAGGTCTACCCTTTTCCGCTCCAAATATGTAACGCATTACAAAGATGGGGAATTTATCCGGGAAAACAAAAGCCCCTTCCAGATATTTGTCCGGTTGGGGCTTTTCTGCTATTAATAATGCAAAAATCTCTACATTACAAAGATAACCATTTGTATTAGATATTTTATTTTTTTGCCATTTCTTCCAAATTATCGGCTGCCCACCTTAAAGCCTGTATAAAGGTTTCCAATTCTGCATCTCCCCCCAACATCATTTCTACTCCTTTTTTATCCTTAAGTAAACGAATATTAATATCAGTTGATGCCAAATCTTCTAATTTGAAATAGGTTCTTGAACCATGCCCAGAATCTCCACCACAATATCCATTAGTCGCGACTTTTACACCCAAAATATTACAATTCACAATTTCAGTTTCTTGTGAATGTTCAATAATCTCCAAATCTTTAAAATTAGCCATAGTATTTTTATTTAAGTTGTACTTGGTACAAATGTAAGTAATATATGCTTTAGTGCATAAATTAGCCAAACATTTTTTAACTAATTACCAATAGAATAAATTATAATTTACCGTTATGGCCAATACTGGAGACAAACCTTTTCGTCCAATACCATATCCTGCTGACAAACCAAGCCCCCAGCGTTTCTGCTTGTGGTATATGTCTCTGTAGATATACTGTGTCTCATACACTGTTTTAGGATATACCCTTATTTCGTCCAATCGAGGAGCGACACCAGAAATCTTCGCATAATAATTGCTATCCTTATATTCCCTATATTCACGCAGATGCCAGCAGCTATCACTTGTATAGATAGTATCCGTATTGTCTACCCATGCAAGAAAGAGAACCGGAAACAAAATATACTGTGTATCTACATCGACTTTTGTAACCACATGAACCGATGTAATGGTATCAGTCTTCCCAGCAGTGTGAGGTGTAGGTGAACGGCTGCACCAGCCTAAACAGAAGACCAGTGCAGCAATTAATATGTAAGGCAGATACTTCATGGCTTCACGACAATTTCGGGGATAAACGGATACTCTGAACGCACATCGAAGCATGGGCACATCTTCGTCCACTCATTTGGTTCCACAATTCCATCACCATCAAGATCCGACGATGTATCACGATGGCCCAATACCTCGACAATCTGGTACTTTGAACACAATTCTTTAATCAGTTTAGCTATCGCTTCCTTCTGCTGCGGTGTCCGAGTATCAGCAGCCTTTCCGTTTTCATCAAGCCCGCCCACGTAGCAGATACCGATACTATGCTTATTGTACGATACTCCGGAAAATCCCTTAGAATTACAATGAGCCCCGTCAATGGTGAGTGAACGGCCAACCTCTACGGTACCATCCAATCGGATAACATAATTATAGCCAATCGTGCTGAACCCTCTCTGCAGGTGCATCTGTGTGATTTCCTTTTTTCCGATGTCCTGCCCTGCACGTGTAGCAGAGCAATGGACTACGATTGAATCTATCTTATTCATTTCTTATCCTCCTCTTTTGTTATTTCTTCAATAATCTCACCAGCCGTATTATATTTCTTCTTGATATACCCAACCAGCAGCCGCTTTATACTCACCTTGTTCTTAATACCGTGGATGGCGCAAATGTGATCGGCAATGCTGTCAAACTCAAACAGGAACGCCAACCCTAACCCGCATATGGAGCTGATTGTATAAGAACAGATACCAACAGGCTGAAGGATTGCAATACCTAACATGAATCCAACAACAAGGTAAGAATTGTACTCGATGAACTTACACACCGTCCGGCGGCCAGCCCTGCTAAACCGGAAGTCCTCTCCCCTCTTGACCACGCTGTCGATGATACCCAGAACAAAATCCGCTACGATCATCACGACAATGAAAGCAAGCATCCAGCGAAGCTCGAACACTACCCCTTTTATCTCTCCAATAAAGGAGTAAGCCCCGGCAACCAGAAGCTGCGGGGCTATTATGGTAATTAGATTCTGCATTACTCCTTAACCTTACCACCGAACAACTTGGCCAGCCATTCGCTTGTTACAACCGACACGATACCAGTAGATGCTAAAGCAACAAAAAGAGCATCAATTAACACAATCCAGATACTTGCGTCTGACGGAGGAAAACCAAGATTCATCCACCAACTGAAGAAGGTTACAACTACACCGACTACAGCAGTCACCCACATCGACACCCATTTGTTCATCGGATTGGACAGCTTTGAAGCAATGAAACCAACCACCGTCGGCACCACAACGGTAACTAAGCCGGTAAAGCTGGCAAATCCGGTTAAGAATTCCGGGGTAATGGGAGATTCAACACCTGCGGCATCAGCCGCGAAAACACTCACTACGCACATCAACAGTGCTGCACACATGAAAACCAATCTTTTCATTTTGCTAAGGTTTTTGATTAAACAAAAAATGCCCATGAACGCATCCCAACTTAATGGAACACGCTCATGGGCGTAACTATTATTTCACACACAAATCTACTCATTTACCAAGGCTTTTCAGCGAAGGTAAACAAGATAAAACCGAATAAAGAATATAATGTTTCAAATTGACTGACAAGAGCTGTCAGTAGAATCTAATTATACAAATTACTCATTTCAGTAGCAAGAAAGCCCCAACTGGACTCGTCCAAGAGGGGCTTTTATCTCGCATTCAGTCTTATGCGGTGCTATTTTTAGACCAAATCTAGTACAATAAAAAAGGAGCTCACCTTATATCAAAATAATTTACACAGTTACTCCTCTATTATTATTGTCATCACTTATACTCTTCAGTTTTTGCAGGTCATTATCTGAATATAAGTTTGATACTTGTGGTCTAACCTGGCACAAATACTTACGCTTTCTAGAATAATATTCCTGATTATTGGTAACTTGAGCAAACCTTATTTGCAATAAGCATACACCAACTGTTAGTTTGATAGGATTTTTACTACCATTGGTAAGTTCCAAAGAAATGCATCCACAATATCCAGGTTCCAAAGAAGATGATATGCTTAACCCCAATCTTGCATAAGAACTCCTCAAGCTAATAATCCCCAACACATTCTTTGGTATCTTTAAATATTCCAAACTAACAGCAAGAACTGTCTGCCCTGGGTGTAATATAAAAGTATCACCTAACTGTCTTCTTGTTTCCTGAAAAAAATTATTTATATTGCCATGTTTTCCATTTTCGTAGGAAGCATCAATTAAAGAATCTCTACCTTGAATAGAAACCAAAAAATCACATCCCAACCTTAAATCAACAGATATATTATTTACTTGAGTATTTTTATCTAACAATGGTCTGATAATTAAACTATTATCATCAAGACATTCGATGATTTTTTCTTTTGAAAGATACATAATCTATTTTAATGTTTATTCCAACTATCTACAATCAGAAAATTATTGATGGACTTTTCAATTAAGTTATTTACTATATTATAAACCTCACTTTGAGAAGGAGTATATGACATCGCATTAGCAACTTTAAAACGATCACCTCCATCTAAATAAACATCCCATCCTAATTTAAATAATGAATGAAGTTCCTTTTCATCAGTTATATTTGTAGGCACTAAGTTATAAAAATCATCAGGAGATAAATTTGTAAATCTTATGTTGAGGTCCTTTCTGGTTACAGTATGAACAGTTTTCTTAATTATATATAATACCGGATTTGAAACACCATTAAGAAAGTCGTTCACTATTTTTTTACGATAAAAAAGACTGGGGTGTGAACCTGAAAATAGATTTTTAGGGCGCTCATGTGCAAGATAATCTAAAAAATTACAACAATGACTACCCACATATTGAGATGCAAATAAATCTGCAAAATATTCACATAAATGATTCTCAATATATTTCTCATATAAATGAATATCTTCCGCAGGATCAATATAAGGGAAATAGGTGTTGATTAAATCATCTTTAGGTTGTTTTATAATTTCCGGAAGTATTGTTCCTGTCAACTTATAATGATTATCTACAAAATGGCCTAATTCATGATATAAGACAACATTCGTTAAATAATCTCTCAGCAAATACTTTGGTAATTGTACGTTTACTAATTTATAGGAAAAATCAATATTATATAGATTCTTAATATTCTTATATGTGATATCAATAGAATCATCTAATAAATAAAAACAGTATTCGCCATCTGTAGTAACAATAATATATTTGTTATAATCATCAATCCAATCCTTCAAAGCAGCATCTAGACATTCAATCATTTCATGAGGAACAACATTGATAGTATTGTTATCAAGAAGATTTATACTGCTTGAGAAAAAATTCATAACTTCTCTACAGAATACTAAATCTACTGGGAGTGAGAAATCGTATTTCTCAATCACATCTGAAAATAACTTACC
>NZ_JAPZVM010000013.1:0-69001 GCF_027529745.1 Phocaeicola acetigenes | reverse complement strand
CTTTGGATTGCCGGTAATTCTTTTGAATGATATATGGTGGTGTAAATTTAATGCGATTGGAAATTCCAGAGACTTTAATGACCAGATATTATGTGCAGAAGATCCAACAAGACTTTCTGGACAGACAGTCTTGGATTATTTGAAGACTTGTGATAACGAGGATTTCCTTAAGGTATGGAATTCGGCTTATGGAGGAAATTCCGGTCAGGCCATGACACTTGTGTATAGTAATGAAAAGTTTACACTGGAAGGTTATAAGTCGAATGAATCGGTGCATATTAACCATCAGGATCCTAAATCATTGTCTCCGGAAGGATATGAAATGCCGACTTTTGATGATTATAAACGGATTTTAGGAGCTTTTGCGGTTCCAACAAGCCCGACTCCTTTTAATCCTAGTAATGGTGGTGCAGACTATCGAAGTGAAATCTTTATGGATAAAAGAGACGAAGTGCTGATCGGAGAACAAGCGATGTCGGATATTAGATTTATTACCATCAGCAGCCTGAAAGGAAAAGGAACTGAACCTCTTACTTTATATGGAGTAGGATGTCAGTGGAGTGGAAGTGGTATTAATCATAACTGGCTGTTGTTTGCCAATTATAATCCTTCTACTACCGGTTGGTTGTTTAAGCCTACTAATGCTAATTTGGAGCATAATGGGGCAGCTGCTAATAATACCCGTATCGTGAGATTTAAGAAATCGGCGGTTGAATATATTTATGGCGTAGAATAATACATTCAAAATACTTAATGAATGATAAAAAACAAATAGCCTGAGAACAAAACTTGTCGGCTGATTGTCTAAGAGAGTGAAATCACGACAAGTTTTGTATTTTCAAATAAGGTATTATTTTTTTTGTATTAGAATTGTATTTTTATTAAACAGATTAGAATGTCAATTATGAAAGAGATGTATGTGAAACCAGATGTTCAGGTAATGGAGTTTGAAGCAGAGGGAGTTTTGTGCAGTAGTAGTGACGGAGATCCCGGAGCAACTGCTCCTGATTTTGGTTGGGATGATTCATGGCCAACTAGTAGTGGTATCTGGTAAAATAGTACATACTTATGAATTTAGAATCTCGAATTATGAATAAAAGAATATTTTGGGGAATTGGAATTTTTTCTGTGGCGGTGTTAATGGGAGCTTGTTCTGACAATTACGAGAATTTGGGTAATGGAGAAGAGGAAATTCCGGGAATTGAGCCGCGTGAAGTAGTTTTCTCTTTGAAAAATTTTGAGGCAGATGACCGTTCAAGAACAAATTTGGAAGTAAACGAAAGTGGAGTGACTTTTACATGGGCTAAGGATGATACGCTCGGTATTTTCCCGTCACAGGGTGATCAGGTTTCGTTTGCAATGGATGAAGGAGCAGGTACGGCAAATGCAGTATTCTCTGGCGGAAGCTGGGAATTAAAAAAGAGTTCTACTTATTATGCGTATTATCCTTTCAGCAGAAAATATTTCGACGGTCAGAGTTCGAAGAACAAAATATGGGTAAACTATAAAGGACAGTCGCAAGATGGAAATAATAGTACAGCTACTATTGGAAAGTATGACTTCATGAATGCGGCCAGTACTTCTCCTGAAGAGGGACGCCTTTTGTTTGAATTTTCTCATTTGGGAGCTCTTGTTCAGTTATCGGTAACTGTTCCTGAGAAAATGACCGTTAAGAAAATGGCACTGGCCACCGAGAATGAGGAGTTTCTGATAGAAGGATATTATAATCTGGAAGATGAGATTCCTGTTTATGTGGCAGAAAGGAAAAGCAAGGTGCTTAGTTTAGCCATGAAAAATGTAGAGTGTGAAGCGAATGCCACTGTTACAGGATATCTGATGGTGCCTCCTACAGATTTGACTGGTAAAACTCTTACTGTCAGAGTATATGACGACCGGAACAAATTGTATTCTTATACATATCCGGCAGCAGGTGTTTTCAGAGCTGGAAAGTCTTATAGATTCAAGGTTGGGGTTACAGAAAGCACAGAAAACCCGGATGATTTGTACGATAAGATGGAGTTGAGCTGCAATATGGATGCATACCTGAAAGAGAATGCTAATTTAGGAGAAAATCTGAATGTAGCTGTTTTTGCAGATCTGTATAATGAGGGTGAGTTCCTGATGAAGCCTTTTGTGGCCGATAAAAACGGAAATCTGTCGTATACAGGTGGAACCATGTATTTTCCTGAAGACCATGATGTCACTTTGTATGCTGTATATGGAAAGCTGACAAACTGGACAGAAAATCAAGATATGCCTGCAGTCTATAAACATACAGTAAATGCGGAACAAACTGAAGCCAACTATATGGATAATGACCTTCTGTATGCAGCAAAGAAAGTCACATCGGATGGTAAAAATTCAGAAATCCTGTTTTCTCATGTATGTTCTGGTGTAAGAATCGGAGTAAAGGCTGCTGCTGGAACCAATGTAGCACCAGAAAAACAAGTCACTGTGACTTTGAATAATTTGTGGATGGCGGGTAATCTGAATATGAAGACTGGTGAGATGACACCGGATTCAGGTTCGCAGAAAGGTGCTGTAAGTTTGGGTAAAATAAATATGCTGGATAGCTTCGGAGATAATGAAACATATGCCAAGGCTACTGTAATACCTCAGAAACTGGAACGTGGTACAGAACTGTTTACGGTGAAAAATGGTAATAAGGTGTTCAAATACACAATTGAGAAGTTGAACGGATTGTCATTGGAACCAGGAAAGATTCATACGTTTGAAATCGAAATAGACGGTGATAGCAATATTTCAGTTTCAACATCGGTAGAAGACTGGGAAGTAGGTGAGACAATTATTATTGATACCGATAAATAAGAAACACTTTAAAACAGTAAAAGGATATATCTTTTAATCCATACTTAATGTATGGAGATAAATAAAAAGAATGTGGGAATAACATTTATTCCCACATTCTTTTTATTTTGTGGTGTGAGATTTTATTTTTTCAGGATAATGATGGTGACTGCTGTAATAATAAGGGCAATACCGGCTGCAATAGTCAGTGAGAAAGATTCTCCGAATACAGTGATGCCTACGATAACGGCAGTTACCGGTTCCATTGCACCTAAGACTGAAGTCTGTGTAGCTCCAATGTGTTTGATAGCCTCTACTAAAGTCAGATTGGATACGACGGTAGGAATAATGGCCAGCAACAGCAGATTGACTCCAGTAGACAGGTCGGGGATGGATTGGAGGTTTCCGGAAATGCCCATGCCAGCCCAAAGTACGATTGTTCCGGCAAGAAACACATAGAAAGTCAGCTTTAGTCCCTGGAGATTTTTATTTTTCCGCTGACCTACGGCTACCAGGTAAAGAGCATATCCTACAGCCGAAAGCAATACGATGATGATTCCAGCTAAACTGGCCTTACCACTTGGCTCGGTATGAGAGAGTGCGTATACTCCGGCTATAGCCAGAAGAATGGCCGATATTCTCCATTTGGAACTTTTTTCACGGAAAAAGATCATCATCACTAAAGTGGTAATGATGGGATAGGTAAAATGAAGGGTTGTAGCGATACCCGATGGCATGAACTTATATCCCCAAAGTAAAAAGACGGATGAAATAAGGTAGAATATCGCAAGAAGTGATAATATCGTGAAATCTGTTTTTTCTATGCGGAAAGAATTCTTTCTGACTTTGAGCAAAATGGCCAAAGAAAGAGTGGCAAAAAGAAATCTGTACGACAGCACGTTCATAAAATCCATACCGTGTTGCATTGCAGGAATGGCGAACAGCGGGATAAGTCCGAAAGAAGCGGACGATAAAATTCCGTAAATAAATCCGTTTAATTTGTTCATTGTTTTGGGTTATATAAAAAACGGTTGCAAAGGTACTTAAAAAATGTAATGTTGCGATGTCCGGCAGAGGCTGGATTTTGGGGATAGCTGGTGAAATCTTGACCGATATGCAATGTAGCAGGAATAAAGAAGTGATGGTGAGTGTCGGATTCTTTAATCGGCGTCGCTGATTGTAAAGACGCCGTCGTTGGCTGTACAATCAGCGACGGTAATTGTACAGCCAACGACGGCGGATTGAATCTGTAAATAGCTTCGTGTTATAGAATGGCATTAAACAGATAGCCGGACAAGATGATGAAAAAAGCGACTGTTCCGAAAAAGATGCCTATCAGCTTCCATGTCATAACCTTTTTCAGCAGAGTAGCTTCCGGCAGCGACAGGCCTACTACTGCCATCATGAATGCAATGGCCGTGCCGATAGGAATGCCTTTGGCTACAAAAACTTCGACTACAGGTACGATACCGGCTGCATTGGCATACATTGGGACAGCCAGAATCACAGAAAGAGGTACGGCATACCAATTGTCTTTCGACATGTATTGTTCGAAAAATCCTTCCGGTACAAAGCCGTGCATGAAAGCACCGATACCGATACCTATCAGGATGTAGACAAGTACTCCGCTTACTATTTTCCATGCATCACGGATGATGGTGGGGAGTCGTTTTACAAAAGTAGTATGGTCTTTTTCCCACTCTCCGGTCTGAGCGGATGAGTTTGCCTGGATTTGTTTGACCCATTCGGTAAGGTAGGGGGTAAGTTGCATACGCCCAAGTACAAAGCCTCCTATCACGCCCAGCAGAATACCGCTGATGACATAAATAAGCGTTACCTTTAGTCCGAAAGAGCCAAGAAACATGGCTACTGCAACCTCATTTACCAGTGGTGAAGTAATGAGAAATGCGAAGGTAACTCCTAATGGGATACCGCCTTTGACAAACC
The DNA here is from genome assembly GCF_027529745.1 of Phocaeicola acetigenes. Lineage (NCBI taxonomy): Bacteria > Pseudomonadati > Bacteroidota > Bacteroidia > Bacteroidales > Bacteroidaceae > Phocaeicola > Phocaeicola acetigenes. Next base: position 64,246 of record NZ_JAPZVM010000013.1, on the reverse strand, counting down.
CGATGAACAGCGGGATGGAAGAGCAGGAGCAAAACGGTGTGATGGCTCCGAATAGTGAAGCCAACAGGTATTGCAATCCATACATCTTGTGGGTAATCAGGTAGTTTCTTAAGCGCTCTATCGGAAAATAGGCGTTGATGATTCCCATCAGAATGCTGATGAAAAACAGCAGAATAAGAATTTTGATGGTATCGTAAAAGAAAAAGTTTACGGCCGCTCCGACAGAGGTGTTGGCATTCAGACCGAATATTCCGTAAACAAGCCAGTCTGCAAAATCTTGTATCATATTTGTTATAATTTAATTCGTTGATATACGAACAATAATCCGACAATAAAAGCGGCAGACTCACAATGATGTGCTTGTTACTGCCGCCTGTAGTTAAACAATTCAGCTTATCAGAGACCCAAGAGTTTCTTTACATCGTTTTCTGTAGGAACTTGTCCTTTTATCTTTACCACTTCGTCGACAACAACAGCAGGAGTTGTCATGATGTTGTAATTCATTATCTCCATGATGTCGTCTACCTTGGTCAGTTTCACATCCAGATTGTTTTCTTTGATTACCTTTTCAATCACGTTGTAGGTCGACTTGCATTTTGCACAGCCTGGTCCCAATACTTTTATTTCCATATTTGTAAAATTTATATTAGTTATTCATTCTGTTTATAGATACATCATCCAGCAATAGTATATGCCTACGAGGAGGAATAGGATACCGACAATGTGTTTCATCCACTTCTGGATTTTTTGCATCTTTCCGTAAAAGTTGCCCATTTTTTGCACACTGAATGCCAGTATCCATGCAACGGCAAGCACCGGTATGGAAGTAGCAATGGCAAAGATGACAGGCAGCAGATAGCCGGCTGTAGCTGTAGCAGACATGGGTATCAGCATGCCGAAATAAAATACGCCACTTGTAGGGCAGAAAGCCATGGCAAAGAGTATACCTATCAGCAGGGCACCCCATCCGCCTTTTTTTGCAAGTCCTTCTGCATTCCCTTTAAATCCGAACTGAGGAAGATTTATTCTGTCGCCCAGGAGCATAAATAAGCCTATAACAAGTAACAGCGGACCGAGGAGGAGTTCTCCCCATGTACCGATGGTCTTCTGGATACCAAACATGCTTGCTCCCTCTTTCAGAACCAGTATCAGTATCACTCCCAGCAGGGTGTACGAAAGGATTCGTCCTAAGGTATAAAGCAGTCCGTTGCGGAAGATGCGTTTTCTGTCTTCGATGTCTTTGCCGATGAATCCGATTGCTGCAATGTTGGTTGCCAGCGGACATGGAGAAAGGGCAGTGAGCAATCCAAGCAGAAATGCGGTCAGGGCAGGAGTGGAACTATTGTCCAGTAGTGTCTGTAACCAATCCATATACGTCTTTTATTTTAGCATATTTTGGACTGTTTTTACTATTTCGCTTTTGAATGTATCCGGCGATTTACGGGCATTTCCAAAAGCGAATTTGGTCATGTTTTCATCACTCTCCTGTCCGTCTTTATATTTTACGATGAACAATGACGACCAGGTGACTTGGTATTTTTCTGCTATCTTCTCATTTTCCTTTTTGCTGATATCGATACTTCTGAATACTACATTTCCTTTTTTCATCTGTTCGGAGAAATTGGCCTCCATCGCTTCTCGAGTATTGCTTTCGATAGCCATACAGGTAGCGCAGCGCTGTTTGCCGTGAAAATACAATACTTCTACACGGTCTTGAGCAGTTGCATGCTGGTTGCCGGAGGAAGCTTCTTGTTGGCTTTGAATTCCAGTTTCATTCTTTGAATTAGAATTCAGGCTGCATGATGCTGCCATCAGACATACAGACATAAGAAATAAAATCCTTTTCATAGTTCTTCAATATTTTATTATTAGTAATTCGCAAAACAACGAACAATGTGGGTAAAAAAAGAGTTTGCTTACTTACAGCAACTCTCTTTTTTGCATATTGGTTGTCCAAAGAAACCTGCAAACATCTTTTGGGCGATTTCCCAGTTTTCCTTGTTGATACAATATCTTACTTTGGGAGCTTCAATCTCTCCTTGAATAAGTCCTGCATCCTTCAACTCTTTCAAATGCTGTGATACGGTAGCTTTGGCAATAGGCAGTTCTTCATGGATGTCTCCAAAAAAACAACACTCCTGCTCTGCCAGAAACTGAAGTATGGCTATGCGTGCAGGATGCCCCATCGCTTTGGCAAAACGGGCTATCTTTTCCTGCTCATCCGAATAGTTCTTTTTACTCATATCAATGTTTTGTTTGTTGTTCGCAAAATTACGAATATATTTGATTCGTGCAAAATAAATTGTAGTTTTTCTGTTTTCTGGTGCAAGGATAAAGAATGCTTTTTCTTGAGTATTTGATGAATAACAGTTTCTCGGTCTTTCTATTTACCACTTTTATCGTTATCTTTGTATATATAATCATTGTTTAAAAGGAAATGTTATGACACTAATAGATGGAAAAGCTGTTTCTGAACAAGTGAAACAAGAAATTGCAGCAGAAGTCGCTGCTATGGTTGAGGCAGGACAGAAACGTCCTCATCTGGCAGCCATTTTGGTTGGTCATGATGGTGGAAGCGAAACATATGTTGCTGCCAAGGTAAAAGCCTGTGAGGTATGTGGCTTTAAATCGACTCTGATTCGTTATGAAGAAGATGTTACAGAAGAAGAGTTATTGGCTAAAGTACGGGAACTGAATGCCGATGCCGATGTCGATGGGTTTATTGTACAGCTTCCTCTTCCCAAACATATATCCGAGCAAAAAGTGATTGAAACCATTGATTATCGCAAAGACGTAGACGGTTTCCATCCGATAAATGTAGGTCGTATGTCTATTGGCCTTCCTTGCTATGTATCGGCTACACCGAATGGAATCTTGGAGTTGCTTCGCCGTTATCAGATTGAAACGCAAGGTAAGAAATGTGTAGTGCTGGGACGAAGTAATATTGTAGGAAAACCGATGGCTGCACTCATGATGCAGAAAAGTTATCCGGGAGATGCTACGGTAACGGTTTGCCATAGCCGCAGTAAGGATCTGGTAAAAGAATGCCGTGAGGCGGATATTATTATAGCTGCACTGGGACAACCTAATTTTGTCAAGGCTGATATGGTGAAAGAAGGAGCGGTAGTGATTGACGTGGGTACAACACGTGTTCCGGATGCTTCTAAAAAGTCGGGATTCAAGCTTACGGGAGATGTGAAGTTTGATGAAGTGGCTCCGAAGTGTTCTTTCATCACTCCTGTTCCGGGAGGAGTAGGACCAATGACAATTGTTTCATTGATGAAGAATACCTTACTTGCAGGAAAGAAGGCTATTTACGGATAACCTTTGGCAAATGAAAAATTGGATAAATAAAATAAGTAAACGGCTGTTGTGGGTGGCTTGGCTTCTACCTGCAACAGCCGTTTCTGCGCAGACAGACAGCCTTTCGCTTTTGTTTGTAGGCGATTTGATGCAGCATAAAAGACAGATTGAAGTCGCTTCCCGTCCGGATGGGAGTTTCGATTACAGCACTTGTTTCCGTGATGTGTCTTCTGAAATCAGAAAGGCCGATTTGGCTATAGCCAACTGGGAGGTTACATTGGGAGGAAAGCCTTATACAGGTTATCCTGCTTTTAGTGCACCGGATGAATTTTTGCTTGCAGCCCGTAAGGCTGGCTTTGATGTTTTTCTGACAGCGAATAACCATTGTTTGGACAGAAGGGGTAAAGGTTTGGTGCGTACACTCGACAAGATGGATTCTCTGCGGGTATTTCATACCGGTACCTTTCGCAATCAGGCTGAACGGGAGAGGGAATATCCCTTGCTGGTAGAACGGAAAGGATTCCGGATTGTTTTTCTGAACTATACTTATGGAACCAATGGCATACCGATGAGCAGTCCGAATGTAGTGAATTATATTAACCGTTCTCAGATACGGAATGATGTTTTAAGAGCACGTCTGATGAAACCCGATGCGATCATAGCTTGTATGCACTGGGGAATAGAATATCGTTTGCTTCCGGAACAGTCGGAACGGGAGTTGGCGGAGTATCTGCTCAGTTTAGGGGTAGATCATGTCATAGGCTCTCATCCTCATGTGCTGCAGCCTATTGAGGTAATAGATAACGCGAAGACACCGGAAAGACATGTGGTAGCCTATTCATTAGGGAATTTTATATCGAATATGAGTCAGCGCTATACTGATGGTGGGGCGATGCTGAAATTGGTATTGAAAAAAGTGAATGGAAAAACGCGTCTTGCAGATTGCGGATATACTTTTGTGTGGACTTCAAGACCGAATTTGAATGGTAAGAATCAGTTTTTACTGTATCCTTCGAATAGGAAAGAACTGAATGGCTTGGAAAAAAATAAAATGTTTCTTTTCCTGCAAGATGCTCGTAATCTGTATGATAAGCATAATAAAGGAATAAAAGAATATTTTATTGAATAAAAAAAGAAGGCAAAATGTTTGCAGAATAAAAAAAAACATATACCTTTGCAATCGCTTTTCGGAAGATAGTCAACATGGTGACTATAGTTCAGTTGGTTAGAGCGTCAGATTGTGGTTCTGAATGTCGTGGGTTCGAGTCCCACTAGTCACCCTCTCTCTTCCGTAAGCTAAGTTATCAAATATGGTGACTATAGTTCAGTTGGTTAGAGCGTCAGATTGTGGTTCTGAATGTCGTGGGTTCGAGTCCCACTAGTCACCCCAGCTTAATGAAAGGTTCTCTGAAATACAGAGGACCTTTTTTATTTTTATATTTGCCGCTTCGGTTTTTCTTCATATCTTGGTGCCGATTATAAAATCTATATACTATGGGGTCGTTTAAACAGAAACTTTTATGCCTTTTCTTTTTTATCGTGGTAGTGTGTGGTGGATACGGACAAAATGCTCAATTTGTAAATCCATTTATTGGAACGGGTAAGTGTAACGTATCTACTTTGTGGGGGAATTATGGAGGTACTTATCCGGGAGCTACGGCACCGTGGGGAATGGTTCAGTTGACTCCTGAAACCAGCATTCGTCCTTCTGAATCCGGTTATTATTATGAAGACAGTTCAATACGTTCATTTTCTTGCCTGCATCACTTGAGTGGTTTTCCTAATGGCTCTGCCGGATATTTGCATTTGGCCTTTTTGAAAGGCAGGGTGAATAAGCTCGCTTCGGATTTTTCAGGACGTGCTTTTTCTCATGCCAAAGAGCAGGCAATTCCCGGTTATTACGGTGTTTCTTTCACAGATGGTGACCGGGTAGAAATGACGGCATCTGTACATTCAGGTCTGTTTCGCTATAGTTCTTCTTCGGATACAACAACGGTAGTAATCTGGGGAGCTGGAAATTTAAATATTCGGGATTCTCAGACAGTAATGGGAAGCTTTATGCATTCACTGGTTCATTTTCAGACTCCTTTTTATGCTTATGAAACAAAGAACGATACGGCTTATCTCCATTTTGCAGGAAAACATGCAGAGAGGCAACTGATGGCTTCTGTATCGGCATCTGCGTCAGGAGTGGAAAAGAGTGAAATGAATCGCGTGGTAGAGATTCCGGGATGGGATTTTGAGCAACTCAGAGCACAGACTTATGATGCATGGAACCGGGAGTTGTCGTGTGTAGAAGTACAGTCTGATGATGTTGAAGCTATTTGCCAATTTTATACGGCTTTATATCATTCTTTTCTCTATCCTAATATCGTATCCGATGCAGATGGAACTTATAAGGGCAGGCAGGTTGCTTGGGGGCGTATGTATGGTAATTTTTCTCCGTGGGATACTTTCCGCACCTTGCATCCATTGCTTTCTCTTTTGAAGTCGGACAGACAAAAGGAAATGATTTGTTCGTTGATGGAAGAATATGAGAGCAACGGAATGTTTCCTCATGCTCCTATGACAGGATTGCACTATGCCCCTTTGTTGGTAGATGCTTGTTTTAAAGATGCGGCTGATGTAGATGAACGGAAGTTGTGGGATGCTTTGATGGCGTATCAGCAAGCGGAGTTTGCCGGAGCCTTCGGAAAAGAGTATAATCAGCGTGGTTTTATAGATGCATCGTTGGAAAAATCAGTCAGTGTAACTACCGAGTATGCTTACGACGATTGGGTATTGGGGCGATTGGCAGAAAAGGTAGGAGAAGATGTAACTTCTTATTGGAAGCGTGCACGAAATTATCAAAATCTGTTTGATGTAGAAACCTGTTTCTTGTTGCCAAGGGGAAAAGATGACTTCTTACGGAAAAGTGGTGAATTGGGCTTTCAGGAAAGCACCAAATGGACGACTTCTTGTTTTGCTCCTCATGACGTAGCAGGACTTATTCATCTTTGGGGAGGTGATTCTTGTTTTGTGGCTTGGTTGGAACAAGCGTTTGACAAAGGTCGTATTGTTTTTGATAACGAACCGGTGTTTTATTATCCTTATCTGTTTACATGGGCTGGTCGTCCGGATATTACCCGTCGTTATGTACATCAGATCTTAAGAGAGAGTTATAGCAATACCCCCGGTGGATTGCCGGGTAATGACGATTTGGGTTCGATGTCCAGTTGGTTTGCATTTAGTGCAATGGGTATTTTTCCTGCTTGTCCAGGCTCGGATGAATATTTGCTGACTGAACCCTTGTTTGATAAGGTGCGGATTTTTCGTTCTGGAAATATAGAATTGGAGATTAAGAAAAATGATACAGCCTTTTCTTCAGACCGGTTACCATTTGTTTGCTTGGGTGGAAAACGCATATCAAGGTGGTTTGTGTCGCATCATGAATGGATGAGGGAAAAGGTGATATCTTTTGAAGAATCAGATTCTTCGGGAAAGAAGAGTGTTCAGAAACGACCGTATTCTCTTACACAAGATGCTCCGGAGTTTGAAGTTTCTTCTGTACGACTGGCAGATTCTGTGATGTATTCTGGCGGTCTTAATGCGTTTCTGTTTACGGTGAAGAATAAGGGAAGTGTTGGTTCGTATTTGGCACAAACAGCTCTTGAAAATCGCTATAATGCGTCAATGAGGATTTTATTGGAAGCAAATCAGGAAAAAGCAGATACATTGACTTTTTCATTGTATAGAGAAGGAATTCATACACTTTCTTTTGCGGGTAGAGAGTATACAGTGCAGGTTTTGGATTCTGTCCGAAGAACCTCTTCTTTGCTTTGTACTTCCGTTTCCCTGCCTTCTTTGTGGAAGTCCGGTGAGCAGGTAGAAGGCCTGTTTGTTTGTAAAAATGTGTCCGGAAAGCGCGGAACATATTCAGTACCTTTGTATTTAGATGATACGCTGGTTGAAACTAAATCTTTGGTTTTGGAGCCGGGAGAAGAGCAAACGCTCTGTTTTTCTTTGTGTGTGAATAGAGCTGGTATGTACAAGGTGCGGTTGTTGGATAAAGAAAAGAGGGTGAAAGTCTATTCAAAGGCGCAGGAAGCATGTGTATTGGATTTGGACTATGGTAGAAGAAAAGGGCAATGTATACCCGATAATTCTGGGTTTGAAAATAATGGAACGGCCTGTGGTGATTTGCAATGGGGGCCAAATTATGTACAGACAGGGGAAGGCTCTTACATTACTTTACCTGCTGCGGAGAGTCTGATGGAAACAAGGGAAGGACTGACTCTGTTGACTTGGATTGCTCCTCAGGTGCCTGTTAAGCCACATACTTATGCTGATTTCTTTACAAAAGGGGATTATACGTTAATGAAAATGGAGGGTCCTCAGTCTTTGGTCTTTTTTGCTGGAGGATGGGGAAGAGGGATGTGTGAAGTTCGTGTTCCTTCCGATTGGTATACAGCCTGGCATCAAATAGCTGGTGTATGTACGGGAGATAGTTTGAAGCTTTATATTGACGGTCGTTGTGTACAGGAAATCGCCGTGTCGGGTAGATTGGAAGAAACTGAAGTTTCTTGGAATATCGGCCGGAATGCCGAGATGCCATTCAGTCGCTTTTCGGATATGAAGTTTGGTAGAACACGTATTTACGGAGCAGCTTTATCTGATGATGATATTGAAGCTTTATATCATGCCGAAAAGGACTGTTTCCGGTAAAACATCTCTATGGATAAATTGTAGAAAGAGCTGATTATTATTTGAATATCCGTGAATCTGTTTTTTGCATATTCTAAATATTTTATTATATTTGCAAAAAAATATAAAATAACGGTATATGAAATTACGGACAGTTGGCAGATTAGGGGTTATCCTTTCCATTATCTTATTCTGTATAGGAATAGGAGTGTATAGCTTTACCCAGTTAAGCTTGGTCGACAAGGGGAAAGATATACACCTTGCTGCTTTTGTTCCTCGTAATTGCATGGGAGTGCTGGAAACCGATAATTTCGATTATTTCATGAATGAGTTTCCCCAGACGGCCTATGCCGGTCAACTGGATACTCTGCAAAGAGCGGGGCTGTTAAAATCTGTATTAGGAGGTCTTTCCCGCTATACAGATAGTCCGGCACACGACTGGTCCAATCAGGTAAACCGAATGATGATTAGTTTTCACGAGCCTGGTTCTTCACGTAATCTGGTTATCTATTTCCAAATGAACAATTCTCAGGAAGCATTTGTGAAGTCTGTTTTGCAACGGACAGGACATTCGTTTGAGGCCAGAAAGGAGAAATATCGGGGAGAAGACATCTGGGTATATCCGGTAGACAATGGCGATTTTGTTTCCGCATATATGGAAGATGGCTTATTGGCGCTCAGTTATCAGAAACGATTGATAGAACAGGTGATTGACGCTTCCAAAGATCAGACTTCTTTGGATACAGATGAGTCTTTTAAAGCCATTTACAGTCCTAAGTCGTCTAATTTTATGACGCTGTATACTCATTCTGCCTCTGTTCCTTTGCTGGATAAACCGGAGTCAACTCAAGTTTGGAGTGAATTTGACATCCACTTGAATAGTGAAGTGTTATATCTGAGTGGCTTTATGTATGAGCCTGATTCTTGTTTTCAGTCTTCTTTGCTTCGTCTGGAACAGGTGAAGCCTTCTTATGAATCGGAAAGCATGCTCATTGTGTCCGGTCAGAGCCGGATTGATTCTTGTGTCAGTCAGATCGCTTCTATTTCCTATCATTCTCTGTTTGATGAATGTATCTCCAATCTTTCTCGCGATGCCTCTTATATGATGGTAGCTGATATGGATAAGGTAGCCGGTCAGATAGATAAGTATGCCCCTTATTTGCCTTTGTTTATTAAAGATCATATTTATCTGTTCCGCTCTTTTATTCTTTCTGTACAAATCACAAAGGTGGGCAATAAGCTGTCTCACATCTTTGTCTTTACTTACAAAGAATAAAGTTACCGGAGTCTGTTTTTGTGGAAATGTGGGGCAGCCTTGAACTGGAAGTAGAAAAGAGACACCACAGTCAGCATAGCTCCAAATAAATAAGCCATCCGGAAACTGGCTATTTCGGCAATATATCCTCCAGTCAACATTCCGATTCCAAGTCCTACGTCCCATGAAGTAAGATATGTACTGGTTGCAGTTCCCCGCTGATTGTTGGGAGCCAGATTGACAAATACAGTATTGTATGCCGGAAACATAACTCCAAAGCCGATACCCAATAGCAGGGAAATCAAAAAGAAGAGAATGGTGACAAACGTCTTGTTCCATTCTATCAGCCATCCGCAAGCTGTCAGACTGAAATAACACAGGCAGACTAAATATAAGCCGGCATGAATCACTTGGGTGATTTTCCCTTTGTCGACCAGGCGGCCGCTGAACAGTCGGCTGACAGCCATTCCAACAGCCATTAAAGTAAAGAAAAATCCGGTTTCGGCTGTAATTCCGATTTGCTGGGCATACATGGCTACATAGTTGGTGGTCATTCCGTAAGGAATAGAAAGCAACAGAAGACTGAGGCCGGCAGGCAGTCCCTTGATAAGTATAAACCGGTCGAGTGAAATAGGCTCTCTTTTAACCGGTGGCTTATATGGTGTCTTCACTAAACTTGCACATAGAAACCCCAATATGCATGCACCCAGCGAATAAGAAAAGATAGTGATATAAGATACTCCTGCATTATGTAGAAACAATCCGATCATAGGACCTATAGACATTGCCAGATTGTTGGCCAGTCCGTAATACCCCAAACCTTCCCCTCTGCGTGAAGAAGGCATAATGTCGATGACTATTGTATTACCTCCTACCGTAACCATTCCGAAAGATACTCCATGTACGATACGGAAAATGATAAACAGGGTAAGTAATCCTGCTATCATGTATCCGGCAAATATCATCATAAAAATGAAATAGGCAAACAGATACAGAGGTTTTCTGGCAAAGGTATCCAGCAGATAGCCGGAAAATGGCCGGATGCATAAGGAGGAAATGGTGTAGCAGGACAATACAAATCCAATAGCTGTATTTGAAGCTTGAAATACCTCCGACAGGTAGAAAGGAAGAATCGGTGTAAGCAACCAGAATCCGAAGTAAAGAAGAAAGTTGGCCGCTAAAATAAAGCAGTAGCTAGGGGTAACCAAACGTTCCTTAGGCATAGTACATGCATTGAAAGTGAATAAGAAAAAGGTAAGAGTATGTCAGAAAAAGGAAACATACTCTTACCTTTGGAGTAAAATAAATATAGTGAGATAAGCTTATTAATTTGCCGCTTCGAACTCTTCCAGGAATCGAGTATCGTTTTCAGAGAACATACGCAAGTCTTTCACCTTGTATTTCAAGTTAGCAATACGTTCAACTCCCATACCGAATGCATAGCCGGTATATTCCTTGCTGTCTATACCGTTAGCTTCAAGTACAGCAGGGTCTACCATACCACATCCCAGAATTTCTACCCATCCTGTATATTTACAGAACGGACAGCCTTCGCCACCGCAGATGTCGCAGCTGATATCCATTTCGGCACTAGGTTCTGTAAATGGGAAATACGACGGACGTAGACGGATTTTAGTTTGAGGGCCAAACATTTCCTGAGCAAACTGGAGCAATACTTGCTTCAAGTCGGTAAACGATACATTCTTGTCGATGTACAAACCTTCTACCTGGTGGAAGAAGCAGTGTGCACGGTAGCTGATAGCCTCGTTACGGTATACACGTCCCGGACAGATGACGCGGATAGGAGGTTTGGAAGTTTCCATTACGCGGCTCTGTACAGACGAAGTGTGTGTACGGAGGATAATGTCCGGATGGCTTTCAATGAAGAATGTATCCTGCATATCGCGTGCCGGATGGTCTTCTGCAAAGTTCATGGAAGAGAATACATGCCAGTCGTCTTCCACTTCAGGTCCATCGGCAATAGTGAATCCCAGACGGTTGAAGATGCTGATGATTTCGTTACGTACAATACTCAGCGGATGACGTGTACCCAGATCTACAGGATAGGCTGTACGTGTAAGGTCGAGTTCTGCTGCACCATTATCCTGGTTTTCGAAAACTTCTTTCAGTGCTGCAATGCGTTCCTGTGCACGGTTTTTCAGTTCGTTCAACTTCATACCTACTTCCTTCTTCTGTTCGGCAGGTACATTACGGAAATCGGCCATCAAAGCATTGATAGCTCCTTTTTTACTTAAGTATTTGATACGTAAAGCTTCCAACTCTTCAGCGTTGTTGGCTGTTACACCTTCTATTTCTTGAAGTAACTGCTCTATTTTTGCTAACATATTCTTTTTAAACTTTATTTTCGTAAGCGCAAAGGTAATTATTTAAACTGAAATTTTTTCTTTTCATCGTATAAAAAGAAAAACTCCTCCTTAAAATTGGTCGAATGAAAGAAAAAATAGGTACTTTTGTAGCCGATTTTTCAGAGGATAAGATGAAAAAAATAACTTTTGGATGCTGTTTGCTTGCGCTTATGGCTTCTTGCGGAGGAGGTAAAAAGAATATAGATCCCTTCGAGTCATTAACAAAAGAAATTGATTCGCTTCAACAGGGGACGGATCAGACAATGTATGCAGATACGGGGGTTGTAATAGATGACCAGGTTCCGGTGACTGCTGATGAAAGTTTTGCCGATTTTTTCTACAATTTTGCGTCGGATGAAGAATTCCAGCGCTCACGTATTATTTTCCCTATTTCCTATTATAAAGGTAAAGAAGTAATACGATCTTCGAAACAAGATTGGAAATACGATGCATTGTTCAGTCGGCAGACCGCTTATACTGTTTTGTTCGATAATGAAGAAGAGATGGAAATGGAAAAGGATACCAGTGTACATAGCGTACAGGTAGACTGGATTTATTTGAACAAGAAAAAAGTAAAGCGATATTATTTTGAACGCGAAAATGACCGTTGGTTTCTGGAAGCCATGAACCTGGAGCAAATCGTAAGAGATGATAGCAAAGGAGAAGATTTCCTTTCATTTTACGAACATTTTGCCAGCGATTCTGTGTTTCAGCGAGAGCGGCTGCATAAGCCCTTGCTGTTTGTGACTGCCGATCCTGAGGATGAGTTTCAGATTTTGGAAACGACTTTGGATGAGGGACAGTGGTTTGCTTTCCGTCCTCCTATGATGAAGGATAAACTGACCAATGTGCGTTACGGACAGAAAGAAACAATGGAGTCGGAAACTAAAATTGTAGAATTTAAAGGGTTCGGAAACGGTTTCAGCAATGTGTTGTATTTTGAGCGTCGTAACGGTATCTGGAAGTTGATGAAATTTGAAGACTTAAGCGATTAAAAACCCATGAAAGACTTATACAATTACTCTTTGCTTCCGCACAATACATTTGGTATGGATGTACAGGCTGCCCGTTTTGTTGAATATACATCGGTGGCCGAACTGATAGCTTTCCTGAGAGACAACAAAGAGGAGCTTTCATCTTTACTTCATATAGGTGGAGGCAGCAATCTTTTGTTCACTCAAGACTATAAGGGAGTAGTGCTGCATTCAGCCATAAAAGACTACTACATAGTAAAGGAAACTGAAACAGAGGTGGATATTTGTGTAGGGGCCGGAGTGGTATGGGATGATTTTGTGGCATATACCGTATCGAAGGGATGGTATGGCGCAGAGAATCTTTCGCATATTCCCGGTGAGGTAGGAGCATCTGCCGTGCAGAATATCGGTGCGTATGGAGTTGAGGCAAAAGACCTGATTGTAGAAGTCGATACAGTAGCAGTAGCCGATGGCAGTATCCGTCATTTTACAAATGAAGAATGCCGGTATGCCTATCGTGACAGCATTTTCAAGAAAGAGCTGAAAGGACAGTATATTGTGACACATGTCACTTATCGTCTGAGTAAACAGCCTGTGTATCATTTGGAGTATGGAAACATACGTGCCGAGCTGGAAAAGGAACAGGGTGAATTAAGCCTTGAACAACTTCGCCGTGTGATTATCCGTATCCGTACGGCAAAACTGCCCGATCCTAAGGTGATGGGAAATGCAGGCAGTTTCTTTATGAATCCCATCATTCCTGTTTCTCAGTTTGAGGAGTTGAAGCGGAGTTATTCCGATTTGCCTTCTTACCCTGCTGCAGAAGGTTGGGTAAAAGTACCTGCCGGATGGCTCATAGACCGTTGTGGATGGAAAGGAAAGACGATAGGACGTGCTGGTGTACACAGCAAGCAGGCGTTGGTCCTGGTCAATTGCGGAGGAGCGACCGGATGCGAAGTAATTCGTCTCTCACAAGCCATTGTCGATTCGGTGAAAGAGAAATTTGGTATCGCCATCCATCCGGAAGTCAATTTTATTTAAAAACAGAATCAAGATGAAGATTACAATATTGGGCAGTGGAACCTCTACAGGAGTGCCTCAGGTAGGCTGTACGTGTGAAGTCTGTACCAGTACCGATCCACGGGACAATCGGTTGCGCTGTTCGGGGCTGGTAGAAACAAATGGAGTGCGTATTCTGATAGACTGTGGTCCCGACTTCCGTCAACAATGTCTTCGTCTGAAAGATTTTCAAGCAATACATGGGGTACTTATTTCTCATGAACACTACGACCATGTAGGAGGATTGGATGACTTGCGTCCTTTCTGTTATTTTGGTGATGTTTCTGTGTATGCCGAAGATTATGTAGCCGACCGATTACAGGCACGGATGCCTTATTGTTTTACAGAAAAACTGTACCCAGGTGTGCCTCGTATTGCCTTACAGCGTGTCTCTCCGGGGATTCCTTTTCGGGTTGAGGCTTCCGAAAGTGCTGTGGTAGAGGTGATACCTATCCGCGTGATACACGGTAAACTTCCCATATTGGGCTATCGTATCGGGAAAATGGCCTGGATAACCGATATGCTTTCCATGCCCGAAGAGTCGTATCCGTTGTTGGAAAATTTGGATTGTCTGATTATCAATGCGCTGCGTATAGAAGAACATCCTACTCATCAGTCTTTGAAACAGGCACTTCAGCAGGTGGAAAGGATTGCACCCAAAGAAACCTATTTTATTCACATGAGCCATCATCTGGGGTTGCATCAGGTTGTAGAGGCAACCTTGCCTTCTCATGTACATCTTACCTACGATAATCAGGTGATTTCTCTTTGATTTTAATTAGCTTTATAATCCCTTGTATAAGGTTGATTCCTTTTTTATAAGCCGTAATACGATATAATCGGCGTCGCCGTTTGTCGAGCCGACAGCGTTGGCTGTATAGCCGACATCGCCGTTTTTGTAATCGACGACGTCGGCTACAGTTTGTTTCAAGTCTCGGGCAATGTATTGTCCGTGTATTTATATGCCCGGTTTTATTTTCAGTGACTCTTTGCACAATCCGTTCAGACCACATTCGCTACATTTGGGAGAACGGGCCGTACACACGTAGCGTCCGTGCAGAATGAGCCAATGATGTGCTGTAGGAATCAGTGCTTCGGGGATGTGTTTTACCAGATGTTTTTCCGTAGCCAGCGGAGTTGTACAGGTCTTGGGAACAAGTCCGATGCGATGGCTTACACGAAACACATGCGTATCTACTGCCATGGTGGCCTTGTTGAATACCACACTCTGAATCACATTGGCTGTTTTCCGGCCCACTCCCGGCAGTTTGATGAGCTGTTCCAGTGTATCGGGCACCTCACTCTGAAAATCCTTCACCAGCATTTGTGCCATTCCCACCAGATGTTTGGCTTTGTTGTTGGGATAGCTCACACTGCGTATATACTCGAATATAACCTCCGGTGTGCTGGCTGCCAGTGATTCGGGGGTAGGAAAATCGCGGAACAGGGGAGGGGTAATCATGTTCACACGTTTGTCTGTACACTGTGCACTCAGTATTACGGCTATCAGCAGTTCAAACGGATTGCTGTAATGCAATTCGGTTTCTGCTACCGGCATAGTGGCTTGGAAATATTCTATGACTTTATTGTAAAGTTCTTGTTTTCTCATAAATTATCGGGCTTCATTTAGTAGTGATTTAGTACCATTTCTTATGCTTGAAGTAAAAATACACGGCTGTACCTACTGCCAGCATCAGTATCCAGGCAAATAAATATCCGTATTTCCATCCCAGTTCGGGCATCCACTGGAAATTCATTCCCCAGATTCCGGCCAGAAATGTCAGTGGAATGAAGATGGTCGATACAATCGTCAGCTGCTTCATGATGCCATTCATACGCTGGTCGTTGTTCGACAGATAAAGGTCTACCATCGCGGAAAGTAAATCCCGGCATCCTTCCAGGGTTTGCAGTACGAATTGCAGATGGTCGTTTACGTCGTTGAAGAAAGGCCGGTTGGCTTTATGCAACAACTGGTTCTCTTCATGGAGCAACTTGCTCATTTGCTCTTTTAGAGGGAAAATACATTTTTTTATCAGGCGATAATTCTTACGGTATCGCTGTATTTCTTCTATTCCCGGCTGTGCGTCTGCGGCAGATGGAAATGGTGACAAAAACAACTCTTCCAAATCTTCCAGCTGGTCTTCCATTTCGGAGATGATGGACATAAAACTGGCCATGACACTGTTCAGAATAACACTCAAAAGGAAATCCGATTGTCGGTTGCGTATCTTTAATACATTCTTTTCCAGTGCCGTATGAATTTCGTTAAAAAAATCGGTTTCACTTTCTGTAAAAGTGAGGACAAAATCTTTTCCTTGTACAATGCAAAGTTGTTGGGGTACAAACTCCTTACTGTCGGCTGTCAGCAACTGTTTTAGGATAACCACATTATATGTATCATGTTCTTCTATCTTGGTCAGATGTTTTGAGTTCAAGATATCCTGTATTGTAAGAAAGTCGATACAGAAATGCCTGCAAATCTGATGTACCATTTCCGTATTTTGCAGTCCGTGTACCTGAATCCAGTTGATATGGTCTTCTTTGAGCGACGGAATAATCTTTTCCAGATTGTTCTCCTGAAAACTTTGCACTTCTTCTGCGTTGTAGCTGCATAGGTGCAGGTGGGTAGGAGTATCACTTGCTCCTATATAGTTCAGCTTTTCGCTGAGCAGGTTGTTTTTTGTCATGGCCGGTAGGGATTTAGTCTATTCGTATAAGCGATACTTCTTTCTTATCGATGTACTTGTCGAATCGGAAACTGGGCATTCCCAGTGCAATACCGGCGTGAATTTTTCCTTCAATCCCCAGCAACTTCTGTACTTTATTTTGTCTGTCCATTCCGGCAGCACTGCATACGAATCCGGTGTAGAAGTGAGCCACTCCTTCTGCTTCAGCCATGAGAGAGGCATTCTGATATGCCAGATTGCAATCCTGACATCCAAACCGGGCTTTCTTTTCTGTATAGAAGAAAATAGCAGCCGTAGCTCCTCTTAGAATACCGTCGTTTCCTTTTTCAAATTCATCATTCAGTTGTCTGAAAACCGGTATATAGCGGTAGCCGGAAGGCATCATAGGTTTCAGTATCCATTTGACCAGCGGATTATCTACTATGTTTACAATAGACATGAAAGTACCAATAGTCAGTCGGCTGATGGCAGTCAGTACTTCGGGATTGGTTACCATCACCATTTTCACTTCCTGTGCGTTGGTTGCAGTAGGAGCACGATGGGCCGCTTCCACGATACGCTGCAACAACTCTTCGGGTATTCTTTCTTTAGAAAAAGCACGGTTGGAGCGTCTGGATTTGATAAGAAGTTCTACCTGATCGGCATTTGGAAGTTGGCTACGGTCAAAGCTATGTACCTTGTCTTCCGGAAACTCTGAATGACTGATGGAGTTAGTGGGGCAAATCGCCACACAATGTCCGCATGCGATACAACTGTCGGCACATACTTCAATCTGTTTTTCTGCATTGAGTGTGAACAGTGCAGAAGGGCAAATCCGTACACATTTCTTGCATCGGATGCAGGTCTCGTGGTTTATATGGATATTTGTCATTGCATTACGAATATAAAAGATTTCCAATTGATAATATAAGTGGTCACTCTGTAAAAGAGAGAAACTCTTTCTTGCAAAAATAGTACTTTTATTTGTATTTCGGAATATCCCTGTGAGGCTGACTTCTTGGAAAAAATACTTGAAAAGAGTTTCAATATTTTGTGATCCGGTCATCTTTTCGTATCTTTGCAGCCACAAAAAAAGAGAACATTTACATACGATGCCGTGAATAGCGGCCGTGTATTCTAGAACACCACGTAAAAAACAGGAGCGATGAAAAAAGAAAATCTCGTATCAGTACCTTTCATGGTCTTGGGTATTGTGTTTTGTGTCTGTCTGGTGGCAGCCAATTTGTTAGAGACCAAAGTTGTTCAATTAGGTCCCATCTCTGTAACTGCGGGACTGATTGTTTTCCCTATTTCTTACATTATCAACGATTGCATAGCCGAGGTCTGGGGCTTTAGAAAGGCACGTCTTATTATCTGGATGGGCTTTCTGATGAATTTCATGGTGGTAGCCATGGGACAGATTGCCGTGGCTTTGCCTGCTGCTCCTTTTTGGGAAGGCGAAGAAGGCTTTAACTTCGTGTTCGGTATGGCTCCCCGTATTGCAGTAGCCAGTCTGACTGCATTTCTGGTAGGTTCGTTTATCAATGCTTATGTGATGAGCCGGATGAAGGTAGCTTCGCATGGCAAGAACTTTTCGGCGCGTGCCATTCTTTCGACAGTGGCTGGCGAGAGTGCCGATTCCATTATTTTCTTCCCGTTGGCATTCGGCGGGTTAATGCCAGTAAGTGAATTAGGAAAAATGATGTTGGTACAGGTTGTACTGAAAACATTGTACGAAGTGATTATCCTTCCAGTCACCATCCGTGTGGTAAACTATATCAAGCGGGTAGACGATAGTGATGTGTACGATGAGCACATTTCATACAATGTATTGAAAATTAAAGATATTTGAGACAAATGAACAACGAATCAGCTTTGGTAGTGTTTAGCGGAGGTCAAGACTCTACCACTTGCCTTTTCTGGGCAAAGAAGCATTTCAAGAAAGTATATGCCCTTAGTTTTCTGTATGGGCAAAAGCATGAAAAAGAAGTAGAACTGGCACGTGAAATTGCACGTAAGGCAGATGTGGAATTTGATGTGATGGATGTGTCTTTCATCGGACATCTGGGCAGAAACTCTCTGACGGATACCACTATCCGCATGGATGAAGAAAAGCCCGAAGGCTCTTTTCCCAATACCTTTGTGCCGGGACGCAATCTGTTTTTCCTGAGTATAGCAGCGGTATATGCCCGTGAACGGGGAATCAATCATATGGTTACAGGGGTATCGCAGACGGACTTCAGTGGGTATCCCGACTGCCGTGATGCTTTTATCAAGTCGCTTAACGTGACACTTAATCTGGCGATGGAAGAGCAGTTTGTTATTCATACGCCACTGATGTGGATTGATAAGGCACAAACTTGGGCATTAGCCGACGAATTGGGAGTACTCGACCTGATACGTCACGAAACGCTGACTTGTTACAACGGTATTCCGGGTGACGGATGCGGACACTGTCCGGCTTGTAAACTTCGCCGTGAGGGATTGGAAAAATATTTGTCAACTAAACAAAAGAATTGAAGATGGAAAGAAAAGATGAACTGACAATATTGGGTAAGACTACCGCTTACAAACAGGATTATGCTCCTGAAGTACTGGAGGCATTTGTCAACAAGCATCCGGAGAATGATTACTGGGTACGTTTCAACTGTCCGGAATTTACCAGCTTGTGTCCGATTACAGGGCAACCGGATTTCGCTGAAATCCGTATCAGCTATCTGCCGGATATAAAGATGGTGGAAAGCAAAAGCTTGAAACTGTATCTCTTCAGTTTCCGTAATCATGGTGATTTTCATGAAGACTGTGTCAATATCATTATGAAAGACCTGATTAAACTGATGGATCCCAAGTATATTGAAGTGACTGGAATCTTTACGCCACGTGGAGGTATTTCCATTTATCCATATTGTAATTACGGTCGTCCGGGTACAAAGTACGAGGAGCTGGCAGAATACCGTATGCGTAACCACGATCTCTGATACAGGAAATATCCATAGATAAATAACTTCACTTTTTTTGTTCCGGGCAGTACGAAGAAGAAACATCGCATTTTTTGTGCATGTTTTCTCTTCTCTCCCGGAATAATTTTTATTTTATCACTACTTCTCCCTCTTTTCCTGCATATACTTCATATTGCAGCGTGAACTCTGCTGCCGTATAGAATTTTTTCCGATAGTCTGATTCTAACGAAAAGTCCTTTATGATGCGATAGCGTCCTGGTTTGAAGTGAAAACGCCCATAAGGCAAACGGTATTTCCAATTGGATATGATGTGGTCTGGAGGAAGTACAACAGCCAGATCTTCCGTTATCTTGGGATATGAGATTTCTTTCCATTGATTGTCCTGAAAGATACTGATGGTATAATCGGTTTCGTTTCCACAAATCAAGGTCTGGTTACTGTGGTTATGAATGGTGAGTAAGAGGTTTTCTTCAGACGGAGTGGCTCTCATGTCTACATACAAATTGGTCAGTTCTGTACGGTCGGGGATGAGTTCGCACCGGTTCCAGTCAATTATAATACTTCGGGTGTGCGCTTCTATAGCTTTTTGTATAGAGCACTGAGGTTGAGACAATGAATAAAACGTCTTGCTTATGCTACACCGTCCAATAGGTTCGTAACCGATCTGCCGTTTAAAATGAATCCATAGAGTGTCTTTCTCTCCGGCAGCAATAGTCACAGAGGAGGTATCGGCCTGATTTACTTTGACTGGTTTCCACTGGTTGTGTATATAGTGTATCAGTTGATAAGTCTTGTCGGTACGGACTGGTAGTACACCATTATTTTCTATTGTGAGATACGATACAGAATCGTATACCAGTTCGGCATGCAGGCGTATCTGCTCCGGTCTGATGCTGTCTGCAGTAGACATGGCCGGCTTCGTGCCAGTTGTGTCATCCTGTAATTCCTTTGAAAACGATAGGGAAGAGGCCTGTTTGCGGGGAGACTGTTTGCAGCTTGCAAACAGTATTCCCCATGCTGTAAGGATGAATAATGCGTATTTCATAAGCACAGAAATTGGATTTGTTCCTGAGACTTTATGTAAACTTATGAGTAATTACAGGCTTTTTTGAAATCTGAAGGTCAGAAATTAATGACCTTATCTATTTTCAGTATTCTGCTGCTTTCTCCATCTACCAGCTTATATTGTATCTGTCGGATCCCACCTGTCGGATTGGCATTACTGTCTCCTTCCTTATAGATGGGGAAACGCTGGCAAAATGTATTTTCCACAATGGCCATTTCATCATGTCCCATATATCCTTTGCTTACCTCATCGTTTTCCGAGATGTCTGGTAAATACACCTGACTTACAGATTTTCCATTATTTACAGAATATCCGATTAGTTTCCCGTAACTGCCGCTGCCATCCGAAGTAAGATAGACAAATAACTCCGGATAGCTGTCAATATTCAAATCACCTATTTCGGCATTGACAACTGTATATCCGGTAATATCATGATATAATGTTTCGTTGGAAACACTTAAACCGGAAGGTTGGATGATAAGGCTGTCTCCTTTTGTATTGACTTTAAAGGAAATATTACTTCCGGGGTATGTCAGTTCCGTATTGAAACTTATTTCCTGTTTTACAGAATCAACACCTTCTTTGACTGTTGTGTCGGAGGCACTACTTTTCTCATTCTTGCTGAAAGAGCAGGACATCAGCAAGGCGCATAATACAAATGAACTTAGTTTCTTCATAATTTTCCTGATTTTATGATCAAACAATATTTTTATTCGATATCTGCTGTTATGTTATTACATATCTGCTGGATTTCATTAATAAGTCTTGAGACGTGAAACCCGTCGCAAACAGCATGATGTACCTGGATAGAAAGAGGTATAAGATATTTATCATCTTGTCGGAAATACTTTCCATAAGTAAAAATAGGCAATAAATAGCTTCCATCCGCAAAGATATTCAGATTGAAGCCGGTAAATGTGGCCCATGGCAGTGAAGAGATGGGAAAGGTGTTGGCAGGTATGCCAGGCTTAGCATCTATATCGTAATTTGCGCCAAACATTTCGATATCCCGTTCATAGCTGGAAAGGAAAGCCATGAGATTGTCATTCCATTCTGTCCACAGATTGGAAAAGGTTTCATTTTCCTTATGGAACACTGTATAACATGGCAATAAGGTATCCCATACCCCCAGTTCCCCTTTGTCATTAATAGCGGTCCGGAATTCTTCGTGATTGTTTACTGCTTTTGTTAATGCATAAATCAGAAGAGGGTAGAGTTTGGTATGATGCTTGTTTTTGAATGTTATAACCTTGGAGATATCTATGTTTACGGTAATGCTATATGTACAGCGTATCTGATTGAAATAATGATCAAAATAGGGTTTTCTCTTCCAAGTGTCTTTTTCTATAAGTTTAAACATAAGAATTTTTCTTTTATAAATGTGGTGACTTTAGGATCATGAAAATGTTTTTCATGGTTTAGCATTTAGTTCAGCGTATTCAGTTTGTATTTCAGGGAAATCATGAAATATCCTTGCAGCTGTTTTTCGTATTTTTCGCTGAAAGCAGTTGCAGAGGCATATCGCTGGAAGTCTTTTTTCTGACTCAAAATATCGGCCCAGTAAAAAGAAAGTTCTGCGCGTTTTTCTTTCAGGAACTTATAAATCAGCTTCATGTTCCAAAGCAGCTCATTTTCGCTGTCTCCTTCTATTCCTGTACCACTGCGTATGTTATAAGCTGCATCGGTATCAAATTGTAGGTGCCAGGGCAGATTGATAGAGATGTATGAGTTGACAGTATACATACGTGTATAAGTATTGCTTTGGTTCAACAGGTTTTTAGACTGTTGGAAATTCCAGTTGCCTGATAAATCAATGTTTCCCCATTTAGGAAGATAAGAAAAATGAATCTGGCTATAAATACCCGATGCATGGGTTACACTTTGTTTCATATCTCTGTTGCCTTCTTCATTGATTAAACTGGTGTGGCGATTGAAATTTCCTCCTCCGTTGACGAAAAATCGGAACGATTTAATCTTCTTGTCATAGCTGGCATTACCGCTTATGTTCCAGTTGCCGTTGATATTGACTGGAAAAGTTTCTCTGACTCCCGTTTCCGGATTGTAAAGAGTAGCCCGTGTGATACTGTTGAACTGCTGAGAAGCCATAAGTGAGACCATAATTCCTTTTTTGAAATTATTGAACATCATATTAAGCCCCTGCATATATAGCGGTCGGAGATTAGGATTGCTTTTCCTTATATATAAAGGCAAACTGTAATCAGTGGGTGCAAGCATATCTGACAATGAAGGTTGTCGTGTACCTCCGCTATAATTTATGACAAAATAATTGTCTTCTTTCCGGTAGGTCAGATTGATTGAAGGTCTCCATTCTACCGACCATGCCATTGTATCTATTTGGCTTTGCCCGTTTTCCTGTTTTAGGGTGCGTCGTTGTGGGTACATTTGTAAAGAAGCCCGTATCCCCCAGGCTTTTCCCTGATATTGGAACTGCATGGCCAGCAGATGCTTCAGTTTTTTACTCTCGCTTTGGTTACTCAGACTATCTACAAACAGTCTCTTATAATCTGGTGGCAACGGTTGCCCTTGTATATAGTCTTTTAAAGGCGAAAAATCATAAGTATTTTGCTCTCCGTTTTCTTTTTCCAATCCTATGCCATAGGAAAACTGGAGTCGGATTTTAGGACTGAATACGTGTGTATAAGCCAGTTTTATTTCCTGCTCATGGGTAGTGTGAGGAGATTCCTGATACTGGTTGCTCCGATAGACAGAGTCGTTTCCGTAGATATCGGTTATCCGGAAATAAGTCGTTTGTGCCTGTGTATACAAATAAGAATGGTTCCGGTTTTGAGACGACTGGACGGACAGACTCAGATTGTTTCCTTTTTCATTGAGTTGGCGGGTAATACTCCCTCTTAGGAAATAAGATAGATTTCGGTTTTCCGATTGATTATCTTGTCTGTTTTCGTTGATACGACTCTCCTTTTTTATCTTTTCTATATGGTTAAATGGATGTACCAGATCGAGTTGGGGATTTTCTGTAAATGTGGCATTTCTTCCCATACTTTCACTGCGGTTTTTCCCATAGTTGAGGTTGCCGCTTAGGGTAACAGTTGTCTTTTCATTAATATTCCATCTTACGTCGGCTCCTCCCTGAATATTATGGTTACGGCTTCTGCTTTGAGAAGACGCTATGCCATACTGTGTGCTGTTTGTAAGATATTGTTCGCTATACGAAGACGATTCACCTCCATCCCGTCCATTCGAATAGTTGATATTGCCGGAAACCTGTAAATCTTTGCTAAAGCTCTTGCTGATATTGCCACCGATATTGTTTGATATATTTCCTTTATAAGGAGTATTATGAAAGCGGTTGGTTGAATTTCCTATCAGACTGAGATTGTCTCCTTTGTCTGTAAACCGGAAGAGCTGTCCGTTAATATCTTTTTTTCTGTGAGTTCCATATCCCACCTCGGCAGTAGCCATGAGTGTATTGTTCAGTGCTTTCTTAGTCTTTAAGTCGAGCACATAATTCTTGTTATTCGATTTAATGCCTGTTGCCTTTTCTTCTTCGGAAGCTTTATCATAAACCTTCAGTTGCGAGATAAAAGAAGCCGGCAGGTTTTCAAGTGCCACCCGATTGTTTCCTTTAAAAAACTCTTTTCCGTTGACCGTTATTTCGTTGATACTATATCCGTTGTAGCTCAGTTTCTTTTCCTTGGCATCGTAACTCAGTCCCGGTATCCGTTTCACCAATGCCTCCAGATAAGCACCTTCGGGAGTAGGGAAGGCGTCAGCATTGAATATGGTAGTATCTCCTTTTTGCTCTGACGGTTGTAGGGGAGCCGTAACTACGACTTCTTTCAGATGAATGCTGGCATTCTTCATTTTAATAGTACCTACATTATATGTATCCTTGTCGCCCGGCAGTGTATAGAATTTCGATTCACAGCCCATATACGAGGCTTTCAGTAAATAAGTTTGTTGAGGCTTTCGGGTAAAATCCAGCTGAAACTTCCCTTGTTCGTTGGTTACTCGACCTTTAATGAATGTTGAATCCGGTAAGAGAAGCACTGATATACTGGCATAAGGCAATGGATTATGACTCTCTTCTCCTCCCGATAAAATGACTTGTCCGGTGAGGGTTTGTTTCTGAGCCCATGAGGTATATGACATGAATAGAGCCAGAAGAAGGGTAATAATCCATTTTAATCTTTCCATACGTTGTTTCTACATTCGCAAATGTAATAAAAGATTTGAAGACATAAATGTAAATATTGTCTTATCTTTTGATAAAGTTGGCAGAGCAGGCAGCCAAAATGGCAGTCTTTGTCTGATAAAATCTTTTATTTCCTTTTGGCACGCCATTTGTTTAAAGATAGGCGTGACGCTTCGGCGCACAAAGCAATTAACTAAATGTTGAATAAAAATAAAAATAGATACAATTATGGGAAAGATTATTGGTATAGACTTAGGAACAACAAACTCATGTGTAGCCGTATTCGAAGGTAACGAACCTGTAGTAATCGCTAACAGCGAAGGTAAACGTACAACTCCTTCTGTAGTAGGTTTCGTAGACGGTGGTGAACGTAAGATTGGTGACCCTGCAAAACGTCAGGCTATCACAAACCCGACTCGTACAGTATACTCAATCAAACGTTTCATGGGTGAAACTTACGATCAGGTAGCAAAAGAAATAGAACGAGTTCCTTATAAAGTAGTAAAAGGTGACAACAATACTCCGCGTGTAGATATCGACGGACGTTTGTATACTCCACAGGAAATCTCTGCAATGATTCTGCAGAAGATGAAGAAAACTGCTGAAGACTATTTGGGTCAGGAAGTAACAGAAGCTGTAATTACCGTTCCGGCTTACTTCTCAGACTCTCAGCGTCAGGCTACAAAAGAAGCTGGTCAGATTGCAGGTCTGGAAGTAAAACGTATTGTAAACGAACCGACTGCAGCTGCATTGGCTTACGGTGTAGACAAGTCTAACAAAGATATGAAGGTAGCTGTATTCGACCTTGGTGGTGGTACATTCGATATCTCTATCCTTGAATTTGGTGGTGGTGTATTCGAAGTATTGTCTACTAACGGTGATACTCACCTGGGTGGTGATGACTTCGACCAGGTAATCATCGACTGGTTGGTACAGGAATTCAAGAACGATGAAGGTGCAGATCTGACAACAGATCCGATGGCTATGCAGCGTTTGAAAGAAGCTGCTGAAAAAGCTAAGATCGAATTGTCTTCTTCAACTTCTACAGAAATCAACTTGCCGTACATTATGCCGGTAGCTGGTGTGCCTAAGCACTTGGTTAAGACTTTGACTCGTGCTAAATTCGAAGCTTTGGCTCACAACTTGATTCAGGCTTGTCTTGAACCTTGTAAGAAAGCTATGAGTGATGCAGGTTTGAACAATGCAGATATCGATGAAGTAATCTTGGTAGGTGGTTCATCACGTATCCCGGCTGTTCAGAAGTTGGTTGAAGATTTCTTCGGAAAAGTACCTTCTAAGGGTGTAAATCCGGACGAAGTGGTAGCTGTAGGTGCTGCTGTTCAGGGTGCCGTTTTGACAGACGAAATCAAGGGTGTAGTTCTTTTGGACGTAACTCCGCTGTCAATGGGTATCGAAACAATGGGTGGTGTGATGACAAAATTGATTGATGCCAACACTACTATTCCTTGCAAGAAGAGCGAAGTGTTCTCTACTGCTGCTGATAACCAGACAGAAGTTACTATCCATGTATTGCAGGGTGAACGTCCGATGGCAGCACAGAACAAATCTATCGGTCAGTTTAACTTGACAGGTATTGCTCCGGCTCGTCGTGGTGTTCCTCAGATTGAAGTAACATTCGATATCGATGCAAACGGTATCTTGAAAGTATCTGCAAAAGATAAGGCTACAGGTAAAGAACAGGCTATCCGTATCGAAGCTTCATCTGGTTTGAGCAAAGAAGAAATCGAACGTATGAAAGCAGAAGCAGAAGCAAATGCAGAAGCTGATAAGAAAGAAAAGGAACGTATCGATAAATTGAACCAGGCAGACAGCTTGATCTTCACTACTGAAAATCAGTTGAAAGATCTTGGTGATAAGCTTCCTGCAGACAAGAAAGCTCCTATCGAAGCTGCTCTTCAGAAACTGAAAGATGCTCACAAAGCTCAGGATTTGGCTGGTATCGATGCTGCAAGCGCAGAATTGCAGAGCGCATTCCAGGCTGCAAGTGCTGAAATGTATGCTCAGACAGGTGCACAGGGCGGTGCTCAGGCTGGTCCTAACGCAGGTCAGGCAAACAACGGCGCTCAGAATGATAAGAGCGATGTTCAAGATGCTGACTTTGAGGAAGTTAAGTAAGAGTAGATAAATAATAATAAGAAAAGGTGTGAAACCGTTTGGGTTTCACACCTTTTTTATATAGTGTTTTTTTATACCTTTGTTTATATATTTTCGATTATTATTTATGTTGCATTCACTTTGCAGAAAATATGAAATATTGGCACTATAAAATCAGTTCATCATGGGTTTAGAAATCGTATCTCAACCCACTGATTGTAACATAAGTTATAAATATTCTGACATCCAGCTCTCTCTACTGGTTTATCTCCCACCTATAATTACAACTGTTTCTAGCTTTAATTAAGCATACTAAATCCTTATTCACTACTGTAAAAGTCCTCTGTATAAAGATGGAGTATAAACATTACCTATGAAGCAATATAGCTCAGTCACATCGCAGTGTCTCTCATGTTCTATAGTAAAAAATCCCAAAGCATCAGGATTACTTGTTACTGTGCCATGATTTAGTTGCAATCCTATATATGGAATAGGAGATGCAGATGATATGGTAACGAATTCAATTTGGCAATCATACTTATCCTCTAACATGTTTTTGTTTAGATTCTTCTCTTTTATCTCATCTTGTCTGTTAGTAGCTCTCATCAACCATTCCTTTACGGTCTCATTAGTATTTAGTTGACTTTTTATCAGATTCCTAACTTCTTGATGATAGCTTTGCTCAAGTCCATAAAACTCGATTATTTCCTGTTTAAACAGGGCTTTAGGTATGTTCAATTCTTTGTCTGAAGGCACTTTACCCATGATATTACATTCATCAATAATGGCCCTCAGAATATCAATAGTAGAAATTTCAAGTGTATCTACCAGTTTCAGAACATCTACTTTAAGAGTAGGATCCAACAGATTATCGTCTATCACTTCGTTGATTGCTTTTACTGAAAGATTGCCGAACTCCTTGATATAACGTATCCGTCCTGGTCGTCCTAATAGGTTTTCATCAACGGTAAGTTTGTTGGTCGTAAGAAGATAAAGTTTGCGTGTATTGTTGTAAACACCATCAATCATTTTCAGTAAAACCTCCTGTTCCTCTTTGAAGGTCTTTTCAGCTTCATCGATGAGGATGATACATTCAAAGCACAACGACTGGATAAACTCCAGCATTCCTTCTATAGGATTGGAGATAACAATTACTGGTAAACCCATCCGGTTGCTTAGTAATTTGGCTGCGATAGTTTTTCCTGTTCCTTTTAAACCATTGAATATAACTCCAAGATTTTTGTTGTTATTTATAAAGAGTTCAGATGACCATGTCTTAATGATTCGTTGCATAATCTGCTCACACTCGAGGTCGTAAATCTTGAAGTTAAAGGTAAATGTTTCGTCTATTTTCTCCAGGCCAAGTCTTTTGGTTTGAAAATCTTCATGAATTCTGAATACTCCATTCCCTGGAGCAGGGAGAAGAGTGGCATGACCGGGGATGGGGTATAGAATACCATTGCTATTAATCCATTTCTGCTTTTCCATCCATTGGATGAATGCTTTTTTGTGTTGTTTACCTGGATTGAGATATTCTTCTTTTTCAAGTATATAAACTTCTAAATCAGCTATTTCACCACAACCGGTAACACTACATTTACGCTCCAGATTTTTGAAAATGAATCCGTTTTTGATAGCAACTCTTCGTGAAGCATCGTTTCTAGGGAAAATACTAATAATAAGCGTATCAGCTTGTCTCTCCATAAACAAATAACGTTTCATGGATTTCACAACCTCTGTCATATAACCCTTACCTCGGAAGTCCTTGTGAAGGAAATAGCAGATCTTATATTCTTGCTTTTCGCCATGAGTGGTACTCACTTTTAGGGATGAAATTTCAAACACTCCTATGACATGCTCCGGTTTCTCTTCTGTGGTTATAACAAACATATTTCCACTGGATATGCCTCTGCGTATTTTACCTTCTGCTTCACTGATATTGTTCATGGGAGTGAATCCTGTTATCATAGCAGTGTCCTTATCCTTCATTAATGTGAAGATCTCCTGTGCATCCTTTACCCGAGGTGTACGGATGATGAGTCTTTCTGTGTGTAGTTTGATTTCCTCTGTCATATAATTAAATCTTTTTGTGATGAATCATTTTTATTCAATTATATTCGGAGACAGAGGAAATTTTCAGTTTAAAATATAATAAATATTAATAAGATAGATTTTGAGTCATTTGTTTTATTGTATTGATGTCGTTTGTGATAGATTCTGCAATCTTAGAAACAGTATCATCCATTTTTGAAAGATTGAATAAGGTTTCAGAATCTAATGTTTTAAATCTTAAATCAGGTGTTAAATCTTTTACACCTAAATACCAGTTTCCACCATCATCGTGTTTATATCCTAAATCTTTTATATTTTCAATTTTTTCAATTAAATCGCCAAAGTCTTCTCTTGTTGATATTCGTCTTCCAAGATTGACATCATTGCTGTCATACTGTTTTTTTCTAATAAAAAAGCCACAAACCATAGGCTCATCTATTCTGATGGCATATCTTATTTCATACTTGCCACAGTCGTTTACGAGAAACTCAAAGCCATATCTTCGGTTGTTGGGCATACCTCCGTAAAAGCCTTTTATACGATTTTTCTTTTTATCCAAGGCATATTTATAAGTATTATCTTCTATTACAGGATAATTTCCTTCCATTTTTTCTTTTAGAAGTTCCCAGAATCTTCTTTGCAGTTCAATCACGCTCATAGTAATTGATTGCCTGATAATTCCTAAATTTTTAATGTATATCGGATTTTCTAATATCAAATTTGTTAATTCTTTTTCCATATCCTTACTTAAAGTTTGGTTTGTCAAATATTTTATCAGATTGATATAATGGCTGATACTTTCTCTTATCAAAGGTTTATTTACAACTTTTTGACGGCATAGTTCCAACCATCTTAGTATATCGTTTTCGTATGAGAGTGTAAAGTAATTTACTCCTTCTTTTAATTCTTTGTCACCACATTTAGCAGTTTTATATTCGTCATGAACAATGCCATCTAATGACAAGTAAAATAGTTCATGCTCAGAGGTCATCTCCTCGGCATAGTTATGATAACGAATTAGTTGGTTTTTTTGGTCGGAAGCATATATTTTATTTTCAATGATAATTGCTTTTTTGTCGACATCAGTTATAAGAATATCTAAACGACCTCCAGTCGTTGTTGTTACTGGACCAATATATTTTTCCCGTTCCACTGTGGCTGTCTCAGTAGAAAAAAACATACCGTTCAGAAACTCATCTGTGAAAAGCTTCAGAAAGACATCTCCCATATGGTGCATTCCTTTGGGGTTTAATAAATCGGCAAGAAAAGCTGAATGTACCCCCGTTTCATTTGAGGTCATATCAATAACTTTGAACAGGTTGTAATTTTCCCCTTTTTCATCTTCCAACTTTTTGTATGTTTGGTTCAGTAAACAAATCTTATCAAATAAAAATTGAAATTCATTCATTTCTCTATTATCATTTTTGCTAAAGGTACAACTATTTTTTTTATAATCTCAAAGTTCAACCGATGTCCCCCTTCAAACCACATAACATTTCGATAATAATTTATATATTCATCATATCCATGTACCAAAGTGTCTTGGCTTCCAAACAGAGCGTATGTATTTTTTATGTCGTATGCTGTTATATCCGCAAATTGATTAGCTTCTATGGCCTGGTAGTTATCACATAACTCTGAAGTTATTTCATATTGAGTTTCTCCATTTTTACGTGGATTCAGAAAATCGTGTACTCCCAGTTGTGTACGCATGAATTCAGAAACGTGAAATGCCGGATTCACAAGTATCTTTTTATACCCCCTGAGTTGCTGGGCAAACATGCCTCCCATTGAGGAACCGATGATAAATTCGGGTTTATACAACTCACATAACTCTGTCAGTATGGTTAATGCCTCCTGCGGTTGGATGGGCAAATCCGGAGACAATACTTCATATTGGGGGAGAAGTTTGCGTAAGTAACCTACAGTAGAAGAGGCTCCTGAAGAAGAAAGTCCATGAATATACATCACACTTGGGAGCATAGAAAATTCTGTTGTTTCATGGTTCCATAACAGGTAAATAATTTCAGGACTATTATCGTGATAGGTTATAAACTTTGTTTTACCATATATCACTTCGCCATTAGTGTCATATTCATATATTCTGAAATAATCACCCCGATAGATACAAGTCAGGTTGATGTCTTCCAGGTCATTCAAAGAAAGCTCTCTGAAATTGTTTGGAGTCAAAAAACAGGAAGCCTCATTTTGACATCTGTTTAGCTGACTCAGTCCGATAACAGCTATATTGCAATCCTTTGCCAAGGATTTTAATTCCCGTACAATAGCTTGCATTTCAGCATTTCGGTCAGATGACGGATTGTCACTGGTCATTAGTTGGATATAGTCCACAATAATATAATCTGGCTGATAGTGTTCAATCTGTTTACGCATATAGATAGTATTAAACTTCTCCCATCTGTCATCCACTATTATATTGCTGACTATACCGTTATATTCTTCTATGTCGATTTGGAGTTTATATCTTTTAGCCAACTGTTGTTCTTGCAATTCTGCTGAGAAATAGATACATTTTTTACTTTGTTTGGCAAGGCTGATAGTAAGAGAGATAGCGAAAGATGTTTTTCCTATAGCTGGGCGGCCGCCAACCAATGTAAGTTTTCCTTTCGGAAAACTCTTTTCAATAAATTTTTCTGTGAGCATAGCTTTAAATGTTTATAAGTTTTATTCAATTATACTCATTGGATCATAGAAATTTCATTTTTCTATAATTATTTTCGTTTTTATTGAAAATTCCCCATAGAAATGTATGTTGAGTTTTAAATAAGCTATGAAAATATGATAAGTAGTATAGTTGATGTTATTCTTTTCAATCTATTATTTTGATTCCACTTTACCATTTTATCAAAAAGGTTAAATTATAGAGTCAAATAAACTCCGTATAACTATAAGCTATACGGAGCCTCTTAGCGTTTCTACCACTTTTATATCAGCAGGAAGCCACTGTACGGAGTGGAGTTGCTCTTTCAGCAGCCACCGTGCATTTTCATGTTCTTTTATGATAGGATCTTGAGAGTCTATGGAGCAAAGGAAACAATGCATTGTCAGATGGAAGTTGGGGTAATCGTACTCAACTGTCGTCAAAAATGAATCTAGGCAAATACTCAAATCAAGTTCTTCTCTGATTTCCCGTTTTAAGGCTTCTTCCCGACTTTCGCCAGGCTCTATTTTCCCACCAGGAAACTCCCAAAAGTCTTTAAACTCCCCATAACCACGCTGGCAGGCAAAATACTTATTATTGCGGCAGATAATAGCTGCCACTACTTCTATTCTCTTCATCTATTTTATAAGATTTATAAAACTGTAAATACCTTTTTTCAGTCTCTCTATTAAAATCGTGTGTATAATAGCTGATTCTTTACTACAGGTTTATGGACAGCGAGATTGAACAGTATTGAATTGTTGGATAGTAGTGGTGCCTCCCTATGATTCTGCTCCATATAGACATAAGTTCAAATTAAAAAAGTTTGTTTGCTCCGATTTAAGGGTTTTTCATATACATTAAACAGTCTACAAATGTATAGAAAAAATACAAGTAAAACGTTTTTTTATAAATTAAGTTTACTATTCCCCTTTGGAAGGTGTGTGACTGTGTCACTGCCAACTGTTTTTATTCTGTTGCGAATGTCTTATATTACACATTGTATTAAAAACAATAAGATATGGCAACAATAAAAGTAAAATTTCGTCCTTCTTCTGTCAGTACAAAAGAAGGGGTAGTCTTCTACCAAGTCATTCACGCCCGTGTAGTACGGCAAATTTCCACCGGTTATAAACTCTTCCCCTCCGAGTGGGATGATAAGACATCTGCTGTTTCCTTATTCCAATGTCCATACGGACGCTATGATTATCTGTTATCTGTGCAGAAGCGTATCGAGGAAGATACCTCTTGCTTGCAGCGCATCATTGTTCGTTTCGACCGTTGTGGCCGGCATTATACAGCCGATCATGTCGTACAGGCCTATTGTTCGAAAGGAGAAAACGGCGATTTCTTTTCATTCGCGGATGAACTGATTAAGCATATGCACTATGCAGGTAGGGAACGTACGGCCGAAACCTATACTACTACTTTAAATAGCTTCATGCGTTTCTTCAAAAACCGCAGAGACCTGTATTTAGACGAAATCGATTCCAATTTAATGATTGCATACGAATCCTATCTTAAGTCCACAGGCTTAACCCAGAATACCACTTCTTTTTATATGCGCAATCTTCGCGCTGTCTACAATCGTGCTGTCGATTGCGAACTGACCGTTCAGCGATATCCGTTCAAATATGTATATACCGGTATCGATAAAACCGTGAAGCGTGCCGTTTCCGAAAAAATAGTCCGTAAGATAAGAGATCTGGACTTAACCCTCCATCCATCCTTAGATTATGCCCGAGACATGTTCATGTTCAGCTTTTACACCCGAGGCATGTCCTTTATAGACATGGCCTATCTCACGAAGAAAAATTTGCAAGGTGGCATTCTATCCTATCGCCGGCATAAAACCAATCAGCAGCTTTTCATTAAGTGGGAAAAACCGATGCAGGCCATTCTCGACAAATACGATACCAGTTCCAGTCCCTATTTGCTGCCGATTATCAAAAATCCCCATACAGATCCCCGGCGCCAATATAAAACAGCCACCCATTTCGTAAACGATAAACTGAAGAAAATAGGTCGTTTACTCGATGTGCCGGTTGTACTGACTACCTATGTGGCACGCCATGCCTGGGCCAGTATAGCCAAAAGCAAAAACATTTCTTTGTCAGTCATTAGCGAAGCTATGGGGCACGATTCAGAGAATACCACCCGTATTTACCTTGCTTCATTGGACACCTCTTTAGTCGATAAAGCCAATCGTCTGATCATCAATCTGATTTAGCGATATACATTATTAACCATATAACGTAAAAAAAAGATACGTTATATGGTTAATGTGAGGCGATTATTTATTGTGGATTATGGAGTGTATCTCTTTTTAAGAGAAGTATTATTATGCGACAAAGATATAAAATAATATTAATATCAAATCTATTTCGTTCTCTTTTTAAGAGAAATAAAGCCCTTATAAATACCCATAAAAGCAGCTAATTAAATGATTTATAGCTAAGAAAAAAATCAACATCTGTTGTAAAACATTTGGACTCGTTTTAAAAAAATTATTATTTCTGTTGGTTTCTAGTTATAATTGATAGAATTATTTATCTTTGTCGCATAATAATACTTCTCTTAAAAAGAGAGTGATTGAAAAATCCTCTTATTTTACAGAAGTAGGACGTGTTTTTTAGATAAAACTAGACAATGAAAAACGTGTTACACTCAGTTAGTTGGGGAAGGTTTTCGTCATATTTACCAAGTAAAAAGACAAACCGTTACATAAATTAGAGAGAGTATCGATGTCACTGGATAGTACAGAAACTTTTTCTAACGTCATGGAAGACACACCAAAGAACGAGACTAAACTATTAGGCCCGGAAGGTGAAATATATCCAAGACAAAAGACTTTTTCATCTTGGTGTTACCTTTTCGTACATCATACCAAAGTAGAAAACGTAACCCAAAAGTTGGAGAAGAAATTCAACGTATTTGTTCATAAGCGAATCCTTTATAAAAAAGAAAAAGGGCATATCTATCAGGAAGAGAAACCCACAATAACCGGTCTTGTTTTCATACAAGGAGAACCATGTGTCATTCAGGAGTATCTCAGCCAGAATTATTTTGGACTTTATCTGGTAAACGATTGCAGCACCGGAAAGATAGCTGTCATCCCCGATAGCGTGATGCAACCTTTCATGCAGCTCTCCCGTCTGGATGCACATCGAATCCGTTTTATGCCCCATTCCTTAGACTATTATGCAGAAGGCCATACGTTAGTGCGTATTACTTCCGGCATTCTGGCAGGTATGGAAGGCTATCAGGTACGAATTGCCAAAGACCGCTGTCTTATCACCTCCATTGGAGGCATTACAGTAGCCATTGGAAAAGTAAATAAGGAAAGTTTCGAGAATATAGACCAATATATCCGGCAGCGTAGGGAAGAGCAAAACGAAGAATCACTTGTTCGCGATGTAGAACTCACACCGGTTCAGTCGGAAATCAACAAATGTTTCTTCCATCCTAAAAACCAGCTCGATGTGGTAGCCATAGCCGGATGTCTGCATTCCTGGATTATCAAAGCACGCATGCATATCGATACTGAAAAACTGTCGGAAGCTGCAGAAATAGCCTTGTTTCTTTTAGAAGAGGTCGGAAACCGTTTCCACTCCATATACGACAGTCCTCAAATAGGATCCTTCAAGGAACTGACCTACGTCTGTGCCGAAGCCTCTTGTATCCTGTCCGATGTAGTCTCCCATTTCCATGCGTCCGAAGACCTGGTACAGTACATCGAAACTCAGATACAGTCCATAACGGTCCGTTATCCTTTTCTTCCGATAGATAGATAATACCTGTTTCATGGAAAAAGCTTCCTGTAGCAAGAAAAGATACAGATTGTTCTGCGATAGAGTAATATAAAGTACCAAATACTCTATAAGCAAAATCACTTGCAGAGGAAATAAGTAATCTATTCTATGGAATCAATAAAACTAAAAGAATTTATTCGTTTTGGTATTGTAGGATGTGTAGCTACCATTATTCATTACGCTATCTATCTTTTGTTAAATCTATGGCTTAATACCACAATAGCTTATTCAATAGGGTATTTAGTTAGTTTTATTGGTAACTTTTATTTCTCAAATCGATATACATTCCGAACAAAGCCCTCTTTTAAGAAAAGTTTGGGGTTTGGATTAAGTCATATTATTAATTATTTGCTTCAGGTAGGTCTTTTGTATGCTTTCATCACTTTAGGTGTGAAAGAACAATATG
Source organism: Phocaeicola acetigenes (assembly GCF_027529745.1). Lineage (NCBI taxonomy): Bacteria > Pseudomonadati > Bacteroidota > Bacteroidia > Bacteroidales > Bacteroidaceae > Phocaeicola > Phocaeicola acetigenes. Next base: position 28,690 of record NZ_JAPZVM010000013.1, on the reverse strand, counting down.
CTCCTATTCCGGTATATGCAATTGCAGTTCCAGTAAATTTTTTTCTTGTGAGATATGCGCTGAAATGCTCCCCGGGGCAGACTTATTCGGAATAGAAAAACTTAAGAAATCTCAGCGTGCGATTGTCCGATGATTTATACATTAGGCGTATAAAACTTTTATACTACCTGGCAAATGAATAATTAGCTAAGAGGGTAATCGTTAGTCTAACAATTGAATTTATATAGATGAAATATCTTGTTTTTACTAAAGACAGACTTTTTAGTCTTGTTTTTTATTCATATTGCCTCTTATTGGTGTTTGAACTTATATTAAGGTTTGTAAAGTCAGTATCACCAGTGGCTTATTTGGGGGGATTTTTAGATTTTTCAATAAGCGATTGGCTCATCAATTATGAGGCAGGTTTTGTTCGTAGAGGACTTTGGGGACAATTGTTTTTTTATCTGTATGATTGCTGGGGTATCAATGTTGGTTATTTGGTGTATACCTTATCCTATATTTTCTTATTCTTGTTCCTGTATATTTTTTTACGTGAATGGAAACGGAATAATTTGTCTTTATTCTTGTTGCCCTCTGTTTGTCTGATTGGTGCGTTTGCTATGTCCGATTTAAGATGGTATAGGAGGGATATTCTCATATTCCTGTTTATCTGGTATATATTTATCTGCTACAGGTCTTTCTTAAAGGGGAGTAAGATTCATTTGATTCTTCTCTATATATTATCTGCTGTAGCTATATTGTCTCACGAGGCGTCATTTTTCTATTTCTTACCTATATTGGGATTGCATTATTTCCTTTTTGTGAAGAAAGAAAATAACCTGCTTGCATCAATAGTGAAAGCGAGTCTTTTTATGTTGCCGGGTTTGCTTGTTATGTTCATCTGTGTCATATATAAAGGAGATGGTACAATGGCAGATTCTATATGGCATTCTTGGGATAATTACTTTATATCCGAGTTTGGGTCAATTTTTCCTATGGGAGCTGGTTGCAGAGCTTTAGGATGGGATGGTATGGATACATTTAAGATGCACCTGAATGGTAATTATATGGATAAAACTTTAGGTGTATACCGATTCTGTATATGGCCTTTTATTTTTATTGCTATTTATTATTTGCTGATTCAGCTCAATAAGGTTAAGATTGGAGTTAAAAATAGTATCATAGAGGACAAGCTGTTTATGATGAATCTCTCTAATGTTTTAGTGTTACAGTTTATCTTTCTCTTACCCATGTTTACTGTTTTGTCTTGTGATTTTAGACGGGTTATTTTGTATTGGACAATATCTTCTTTCCTTTTTTGTTTCGCATTGCGGAGTAATTGTTTGAAACTTCTTAATGTGAAAGTATTCTCAAATAAATTACAGACATTTAACAGGGTTCTTACATCTGGTATTTTGGGTAAGAAAAGTTTTTATATTATTGTATTCTGTTTTTTAGGTGTTCCTTCTTACGGTTTCAGTTATATGAATGCATTTATATCAAGTGTATTGGGAAATATCTGGTATGCACTGAGTTATACAATTAGTTATATTTATGGTGCGTGATGTTTTGGAGTTAATTCGCCCTCATCAGTGGCTGAAGAATTTATTTATCTTTTTGCCGGTCTTTTTCGGAGGAAAGCTGTTTGATTTTAACAGCCAAGTGTTATGTTTAATAGCTTTCATTGCTTATAGCTTGGCGAGCAGTAGTATTTATTGTCTGAATGATATTCTGGACAGGAAGGCAGATGCTTTACATCCCCAAAAAAAGTATCGCCCTATAGCCAGTGGTAGGGTGCCATTGTCTTGGGGATATGCTTTGGTATTTTTGCTGTTGTTTGTCTCTGGAGGTGTGTTAACTTGTTCCAGATTTTATGTGCAGGACATCCTTTGTTTACAGGCAGCTGCCCTTATAGGATTCTATTATATCTTGAATATATTTTATTGCTTATATCTTAAGCATATTGCCTTAATTGATGTGATGGTTATTGCAACAGGATTTGTATTGAGAATCTTTGTAGGAGGAAGTATTACAGGGATAGCCTTGTCTCATTGGATAATTATTATGACTTTTCTGCTTGCTCTCTTTTTAGCTTTTGCAAAAAGAAGAGATGATGTGCTTGTTTATAAACAAACGGGCAACAAACCGAGAGCCAATATTGAACGCTATAATGAAACTTTTCTGAATCAGATTATTACAGTAATTGTAGCTGTGATAGTAGTGGTATATCTGTTGTATTGTGTTTCTCCGGAAGTAATGGAGCGTATGAACAGTAGTAATGTGTATATTACAGCTGCTTTTGTGTTACTGGGATTATTGCGATATCTTCAGGTAGTTTTAGTTGATGAGAAAAGTGGAAGTCCCACTAAGGTTTTAATGTCGGATCATTTTCTACAAATGACTATTTTAGGATGGATAATCTCTTTTATAATCATATTGTATTTATAAAAGATGAAAAGGAAAATTGCAGTTTTTGATTTTGACGGGACAATAACCAATAAGGACACCTTATTGGAGTTTATCCGTTACACTAAGGGAAGCGTGGGTTTGTGGATGACGTTTTTACTCTTTAGCCCTTTGCTGATTTGCTATAAAATGAAGCTATATCCTAACTGGAAGATTAAAGAATTAATATTCTCTTTTTTATATAAAGGAGTTACCAGAAAAGAGTTCGATAAGCTATGTACATGTTTTTTTCAGTTTAAAGGTATTTCTTTAATACGTTGGGATGCGCGTGAGAAAATACTGTCCTTACAGAAAGAAGGATATGAAATATTAATTATCTCTGCAAGTATTGAGGATTGGGTGAAACCCTTTGCTGAATATCTGAATGCGTCAACGCTGCTGGCAACAATACCAGAGTTTGACCGTCAGGATAAACTAACAGGATACTTTCAGAATAAGAATTGTTTCGGCAAAGAAAAAGTAAATCGTTTGCTTAATCTTTATCCTAATAGAGAGGATTATGAGTTAATTGCTTTTGGAGATAGTAGGGGAGATCGTGATTTGTTGGATTTTGCCGATCAAGGATATTATAGAGTATTCACCAAATAGCATATTAATTGACTTGAACTTGTAGCTTAATAATTATTAAGTCACTTGATTGTACACTTATTTCAGGTAGGAAGTATAATAGGAATACTTTTTAACTTGTGTTTATTATAGAAACCAATGTTAAAATAAGATTATTTTCCGCTACATTAACTTTATCAATATTTTGGTAAATTTTTACCGAAGTTTTCTGTACCCTGTACGATGTAGTCACCCATTCTCATACATCCGAAGACTTGGTACAGTACATCAAAACTCAGATACAGTCCATAACGGTCCGTTATCCGTTTCTTCCGATAGATAGATAATATGTACCATGAGTTTATGGTGGAAAAGTTTCTTATAGCGATGAAAACAATATAAATTGCTCTGTGATAGAGCAGTATAAAGAACTAAATGCTCTATCTATAAGCAAAATCACTTATAGGAAAATAAGTATGGTGAAAGGTGAATCTTTAAAGAAAAAAACTGTAAACGGCGTGATGTGGAGTGCTATAGACCGTTTCTCTACGCAAGGAATACAGTTTGTTTTCAGTATACTGATAGCACGTCTTTTAATGCCTTCCGACTATGGCGTGATTGCGATGCTTGGTATATTTCTTTCCGTTTCACAGGCTTTTATAGATAGCGGTTTCAGTACAGCTCTTGTTCAAAAGGTCAATCGTACAGAAACAGATTTCTCTACAGTATTCTATTTCAATATAGTAGTAGCAATATTTTTCTATATTTTATTGTGGTTTGCTGCTCCTTTTATTGCATCATTCTACAATATCCCCATGCTGGAAGATGTAACAAGAGTAGTATCCTTGATGCTTGTTTTTTCATCTCTTTCAGGCATTCAAAGTGCAAAGTTATCCATAGCTATAAATTTCAAGACACGTGCTAAGATATCCGTAATATCAGCTGTTTCTACCGGTTGTTTAGGATTATATCTTGCTTACAACGGATATGGAGCCTGGGCACTGGTGCTACAGATGGTATTTTCTTCTTTGCTTGGCACCATATTATTATGGTACTTTGTACGTTGGATTCCCAAATTAATCTTTTCTTGGCAGTCTTTCAGGCAGTTATTTTCTTTTGGATCAAAATTGTTGGCATCCGGATTGCTCGATACAATTTATAATAACATCTATACCCTTGTGATAGGAAAAGTTTATTCGTCATTCGCATTAGGTTTGTACTCACGTGCATCAGGTTTTGCACAATATCCGTCTTCCAACATAACCGGAGTACTGCAAGGGGTTACGTTTCCCGTGCTTTGTTCTATTCAGAATGATGAACAACGTTTAGCTGATGCTTATAAAAGGTTTATCCGTATGTCTGCATTTATAATATTCCCCTTAATGGTAGGTTTGGCAGCGGTAGCCGATCCTTTTATCAGGGTAGTGCTTACTGATAAGTGGGAAGGAGCCATATATCTTTTACAGATAGTCTGCTTTTCAATGATGTGGTATCCCATACATGCTATCAATCTTAACCTACTTCAGGTAAAAGGTCGTTCAGATTATTTTCTGAAATTGGAGGTTATCAAGAAAATACAGGGTGTGTGTATCTTATGTATCACCGTTCCTTTCAGTATTGTAGCCATGTGTTACGGTAGTGTGGTCACATCCTTGCTTTCATTGGTATGGAATACCTATTATACCAACCGGCTTATCGGGTATGGCTTTTTTAGTCAGATAAAGGATCTATCACATATACTTATACATTCGCTTGTTATGGGAGGTATAGTTCTGTTTACTATATCTTTGGTGGAAATAACGTGGGCCAAACTTATAGCAGGAATATTGGTCGGGGGAATATATTATATATGGGGAGCATATTTAATGCGTTTTGATGAACTTAAAGAGGTTTTGTCAATAATAAAACGGAAATAATATATGGCAGAAAAACAGATTACAGTGACATCGCCCTTGATGCCATCATTAGAAGAATTTAACACATATCTTGAAGATATATGGAAGAGAAAATGGATTACAAACAACGGATACTATCATAAAGAGCTTGAAAAAGCCCTTTGCGAATATCTCGGAGTTCCATATATAAGTCTTTTTACAAACGGAACATTGCCGTTGATTACGGCATTACAAGCCCTGCGTATAACAGGAGAAGTTATCACTACACCTTTCAGTTTTGTGGCTACCACACATTCATTATGGTGGAATGGCATAAAGCCTGTTTTTGTAGATATAGACCCTGTGACTTGCAATCTCAACCCCGAAAAGATAGAAGCAGCCATTACACCGCGTACTACAGCTATCATGCCCGTACATGTATATGGAAATCCCTGTGATACAAAACGAATACAGGATATTGCCGACAAGTACGGCTTGAAAGTAATATACGATGCAGCTCACGCTTTTGGAGTACGGGTAAACGGAGAATCAGTCCTTAATGCCGGAGACATGTCTACACTTAGTTTTCATGCTACAAAGGTATACAATACCATCGAGGGAGGAGCATTGGTGATGCACGATGAGCAGACTAAGAAACGTATCGATTATCTCAAGAATTTCGGATTTGCCGGAGAAACAGAGGTTGTAGCACCTGGTATAAATAGCAAGATGGACGAAATGCGTGCTGCTTACGGACTTCTTAACCTGAAACAGGTAGATAAGGCTATCGAATGGCGCAAGCATGTGGCAGAATTGTATCGTGCTGCGTTAAAGGATGTAGAAGGAATCACATTTTTCAATGATATACCCGGTGTAACACACAACTATGCATATTTCCCCATATTCGTGAATGCAGAAAAATACGGTATGACCCGTGATGAACTATATTTCAAGATGAAGGAACATAACGTATTGGGTCGAAGATATTTCTATCCTTTGATTAGTTCATTCTCTACCTATCGTGGACTGGAATCTGCTAATAAGGACAATCTGCCTGTCGCAACCGAAAAGGCCGAGCAGGTGATTTGCCTGCCAATGTATTATGGACTGAGTGATGAGGATATAGAAGAAATATTAAAATTGATAATATGATAGATAAGAGTATATTATTTAACTTTCTGAAATCTATAGATAAAGATTTTAATCCTCATTTGTCAGAAAAGGTTGATTTAAAAGAGTATATAGATAAGATTTTGGAAAAAGCCTACTTGATTCATTATAATAATGACGGTAATCTTATTGGATTGTTAGTTTTGTATTGTAATGATTTTGAAAATAAAAAAGCTTATATTCCTTTAGTTGGTGTGTTAGATGGTTTTAGAGGAAATGGTGTGGCTAGAAAAATGATGTTAGAATGCTTGAACTATGTAAATCTGAAAGGTTTTAAAATCATTGGAATACATTCTAATAATCCTATTGCCATAGATTTATATAGAAGATTGGGCTTTAGAATTATAAATATAGATAGCAATAAAAGGGTATATATGGAATTAATATTATAATTATATTATGGATAATAATATATTGGTTACAGCTATAGGATCATTTTCTGCAGATTGTGTAATAACAAATCTGCTCAATAATAATTATAAAGTAATAGGATGTGATATATATACTCCAGAATGGCATTGGGTCTCACAGAAATGTTTTAAGACATATCAGGTTCCATTAGCAACAGATGAAAGTTATGTTGGTGCATTATTGAATATTTGTAAGATTGAAAATGTAAGTTATATATTTCCATTAACAGATGTAGAGATAGATGTTTTAAATAAAAATCGTTCTATTTTTCAAGAAAATAATATTATTCTTTGTATTCAATCAGAAAAGTGTCTTTCTTATGTAAGAAATAAATTATTGTTAAGTGAATTTTTTAAGAAAGATAGTAAAGTAAAGATACCACGTTTTTTCAGTAAGAAGGATAATATAATAGAATTTCCGATACCTGCTATTGCAAAACCAGTCAATGGTAGAAGTAGTGAAGGTATAATTAAAATTAACACTATAGAAGAATTAAACAGAGAAAGAATAAAAGCAAATTATATTATCCAACAATACATAGATGGAAATGTTTATACTGTTGATTATGTGAGAGATGAGTTTGGTAATAGTTTTGCTATTCCACGTGAAGAATTAATTCGTACAAAAAATGGAGCAGGGATTACTGTAAGGGTTCTGTATGATGAGAATTTAATTAATATTGTATCTTATATTGGTAATAAATTAAATGTGGTAGGATGTATAAATATGGAATTTATACTCCATGACGCAGATTATTATCTCATAGATATCAATCCTCGTTTTTCAGCTGGGGTAGCATTTAGTAATTTTGTAGGCTATGATATGGTTATATCACATCTTAATTGTTTTTTGGGAAAAGAAATTTTATCTAAGATTGAGTTTAAAGAGCAGATTATAACTAAACATTATCAAGAAAAACTTTTATGGAAAAATAAATTGTAATATTCTTCTTATTTATATAAAATATAGAGTTGTAAAATTTTGTGGAATATGACATTTAATGAGCGGAATACAAATTTAGAGTTTTATCGAGTGATAGTTATGCTATTAATAGTTGCTCATCATTATGTTGTAAATTCTGGTTTGATGACAATAATGGAAGATAATCCTTTTTCTGTACGTAGTATATTCTTCTATTTATTTGGAGCATGAAGAAAAACCGGTATTAATTGTTTTGTCTTGATTACCGGATACTTTATGTGTAAATCTCAAATAACCGTCCAAAAATTTCTTAAACTTCTGTTTGAGGTTTTATTCTATAATATTTTGATCTATTTCGTGTTTGTTGCTTGTAAATATGAAAAATTTTCATTGGGTGGGGTAATAAATATAATTCCATGTAGATATTTATGTGATAATTTTACAAGTTGTTTCTTGATTTTTTATTTGTGTATTCCATTTCTTAATATATTGATAAATAATTTAGAGCAAAAGAAACATGGTTTGTTAATTCTTTTAAGTCTGTTTATATATACCTTGCATTCTTCTTTCCCTTATATGGGAGTTAATATGAATTATGTTTCTTGGTTTATAGTGCTATATTTCATATCATCGTACATTCGTCTTTATCCATGCAAGTATGATAGGAATACAATGTTTTGGATGATATGTACAATATTATGTATTATCTTGTCTGTAGTAAGTATAATAAGTATTTTGTGGGTGAATGTAAGATTTGGTAAAGATATATTTCCTTATCGCATGCTATCAGATAGTAATGTGATATTGGCGTTGCTTACAGCAGTTTGCAGTTTTATGTGGTTTAAGAATATAAAACTTCCTCAAAGTAAATATATAAATATGGTAGGAGGGTCTACATTCGGTGTGTTGTTGATTCATGCTAATAGTGATACAATGAGACGATGGCTGTGGCAGGATTTATTGGATAACGTAGGGCATTATAGTGATGAATATTTTTGGATGAGACCTATTGTGGCTGTTTTTTGTATATTTATTGTTTGCATTGTTATCGACCGATTACGTATTGTTTTTATTGAACATCCTTTGTTTACTTATATGAAAAATAAAGTTTTAGATGTATTATAAAAAAAGTGCTTATTGGAATTCATTTTATCCATATTATTTTTTCATAGAATAAATTTATGTCATTCTTTAAAGAAAATCCATTGGTAACAGTTGCTATCCCAGCTTATAAAAGAGAATATTTATATAATGCAATAGAGTCAGTCTTAAATCAAAGTTATAGTAATCTTGAATTAATTATTGTTGATGATCATTCGCCTGAGAATTTAAAAGACATTGTGTCTTCTTTTAAAGATGAAAGGATTAAGTATTATGTGAACCAAAACAATATCGGAAAATTTAATCCTGTCAATAATTGGAATAAATGTTTGTCATATGCTCGTGGAGAATTTTTTGCATTATTATGTGATGATGATGTATATGAACCTAATTTTATTGAAGAAATGCTGTATTTAGCATATAAATATCCTTTTATAAATGTTTTTAGAGCTAGAGCAGAGATAATAGATAGTAATGGTTATGTCATAGATTATTACCCTTCTTCGCCTGAATTGGAAACCTGTTTTGATTATGTTTGGCATGTTGTTCATCAATTAAGGAGACAGACTATTTCTGAATTTATGTATAGATTAAAAAGAATTAAATATTGTAATGGGTATTATTCTTTTCCTTATGCATGGTATTCTGATTATTTTTCGGTATTTAGGTTTTCTCTTGATGAAGGAATTGGTTCTACATCAAAAATATTAGTAAAGTTTAGGATGAGTGGAATTAATATTACATCATTAGGTGGTTATAAACTTTATGCATTATTAGAAGCTATTAATGATTTTGATAGGGAAATGAAAAAGTTTATTGATGCAAATTTTCATGATAAAGAAAAATATTTATCTGCTGCCTTAAAAAGAAGAATATATGAGGATAAAATGGGATTGTTATATGAAACAAGCTGGAAGCTTTTTTTTAGAAGTTTTCTTTTGAGAAAAAAATATGCCATTGTTTTAAAAATGCTATTTCGTGTGTTATTTATGAGAATTTCTAAAGCGGTTAAATCTTCTTTCTTATGATAAAAAGGATAATAATCTTAAATAGTTATGATTATTTTGGTGGAACTTTGGTATTATCTACTTTATGTAGATTTTTGATAAAAAAAGGATATGATGCTAGACTTTTTATGGTACATGATTTTCCTACTTCAAAAGTAAATAAACTGAAGTTTTGGTATTCATGGCTTAGAAACATTTGTGTATATAATATAAAAAAGATTATTTATTTTTTTGCAAAAAATACGAAATATGCTAAGTCAACTTTTTTTAATTCTGTAGCATTAAATCATACATATGGTTGCAAAATTCAGTATTCACCTTTCTTTAATCGAAAAAATACCCTCGTTTTATATCCGGAATATCTTTACGGGAATGTTTTGGGGGGAAAAAGTGTTGTAAGGTGGTTATTGTATTTTTATAAATATTCTAATGAAAAAGAAGCCTATTCTAATGATGATTTATTTCTTTGTTACAGGGAAAAATTTAATTCGTATGATTTAAATCCAGAATGTAAAGAAGTGAAAATAAATGTATTTGATTCAAAATTATATTATCAATATAATTTTGGTGATAGAAAAGAAAAATGTTATTTAATAAGAAAAGGTAGAGGACGAAAAGATTTACCGGAATGTTTTGATGGTGAAGTTATTGATTATGGAACATCTGAGTGTGAAATTAATAGAATATTTAACGAATATAAATATTGTTATATATATGATACTCAAACATTCTACTCAGTAATAGCATCAGTCTGCGGTTGTATTCCTATTGTAATGGTGGAAGAAGGTAAAAGTCGATTTGATTATTTAGGGGAGAATGATAAAATCGGCTATGGTATAGCATATGGTGATAATTCAGAAGAAATAAATTTTGCGATATCTACAAGAGATAAGTTATTACAGTCTTTAGATTACGAAAAGAATAATGATTTAAATGTGGAAAAATTTATTTCTTATGTTGAAGATTATTTTTCATGTAAATTGAAAAAAAATGATGTTATTGCAAAAACTAAGAACTTTAGTTAGGATTATACATTTGTTTTGTATTCGTTGTAAGTATCATGCTATGATACGTGAAAAGGGAGGTTATGTACAGCGTAAAGGATTAATGTTAGATATAGATGGAAATTTTATTTTTGGTAATAATTTAATTATAAATACAATAGGAGTTGATATTTTTACAAAGTCTCATATTGTTGTATGTCAAAATGCTGTATTATCTATTGGCAATAATTCTGGAATTACTTCAACTGCTATTTATTGTGCAGAAAAGATTGAGATAGGTAACTATGTAAATATAGGAGCCGGATGTTTGATAATGGATACAAATTTTCATAGTACAAATTGGGAGATTAGAATGGATAGGAAGAAAGACATAATCAATGCTAAGACAGCTCCGGTAAAAATAGATGATTTTGTCTTTATAGGTGCTCGTTCTATCATTTGCAAAGGAGTTCATATTGGCGAAAAATCATTAGTTGCAGCAGGTAGTGTAGTTGTAAAAGATATACCTGCAGGTGAGTTGTGGGGAGGGAATCCGGCTAAGTTTATAAAGAAAATATAAATTTGGATAGTTGGTATTCAACAATGATTATCACTTTAGAAGATCTGGTCAGAAAATGTATTCAATGAAATGAGAATGTGTATGCATAAAGATTTTCTTTCTTGAAATTTGAAAAATGAAAATAGGTTATATTTGTAGTTCTAATCCCTTTCAGGATAAAAAAGCTTGGAGCGGGAGTATATATAAGTTAAGGGAAAGTATAGAAAATGCTGGCTACGAAGTCGTTTGGATTCCTTATAAATCAGCCTCTTTTAAGATTCGTTTAGTCCTTTATATACTTCGTTATTTCCTTCGTGGAAAAATAACAGCCTATATGCAGAATCGATGGTTTTATAAATTATGTGCTAATTCTATAAATGAAAAGAGTGAAAAGTTTCAACAATGTGATTGTTTCTTTTTTCCAGGTGGGGCTCAAATTGCTCTTTTTTTAAAGACAGATAAGCCTATATTTTATTATGCAGATGCTAGCTTTAGAAATATGTTAAATTATTATTGGAAAGGGGTACATCCTTGGATTGTGAGAGAAGCTAATCTGCTTGAATGGAAAGCTATTCATAGAGCTACAATAAATATTAGAGCATCTAAATGGGCGACAGATTCTGTAATAAATGATTATGGCTTTGATATTAATCGAACTTTTGTGTTACCATTAGGACCTACATTAGAATCTAAAGATTTACTTCCGGTAGATCCTTATAATGGCGGCATTCTAAATGTGTTGTTTTCCGGAGTAGAATGGGAACGGAAGGGAGGCGATGTAGCTGTTAACTCTGTTGATAGATTAAATCAATTGGGTATAAAAGCTAAATTGGTAATAGTTGGTATCCGTGAGTTGCCTTTAGAATATAAAGAGTTGCCTTTTATAGAGTGTGTAGGCTTTCTTGATAAGAATGTAGAGAATCAGTATCAACAATATATTAAAACAATTAAGCGATGTAATATATTACTTTTACCTACAAAGGCAGAATGTGCAGGAATAGTGTTTAGTGAAGCTTCTGCTTTTGGATTGCCTATATTTACATACGATACAGGAGGAATAGGTGATTATGTATTTAATGGAATAAATGGTTATAGACTACCTGTTGGATCAAATTACGTTGATTTTGCAGATTGTATAAAGCGGGTAATAGATTCAAATGAAATGTTGAAATTACATCAAGGAGGAATACAAGTTTATTCTCAGAAGCTTGATTGGAAAGTATGGTCAGATTCATTCAGAGAAATTATAGAGAAAGTAATTTAGTATTTTTATACGATGAAAGAACAATTAAAAATTAGTATTATTACTATTAATTATAATAATAAGAACGGTTTGAAGCGGACTATAGAAAGTGTTGTTTCTCAAACTTATCCTTTTATTGAATATATAGTAATTGATGGTAACTCGATTGATGGAAGTAAAGAAGTTATCGAAAAATATAAAGATCGTATATCATATTGGGTAAGTGAACCGGATAGTGGTATATATAATGCCATGAATAAAGGAGTAGAAAAAGCGACAGGCGACTATTTTCTTTTTTTGAATTCTGGTGATTCTTTACATTCATGTGATTCAATTTCTGATTGTATAGATTATTTAATAGATGGTGAAGATTTGATAATGGGACAGGTTCTTATACAGCCTTCAGGAATAATAGGCTGGAATGATCTTAAGTTTCCGATTACAATGTACGATTTTTATGTGTATGGTCCTGTGCCACATCAGGCTTGCTTTATTAAAAGTTCATTATTTGAAAATATACGATATGATGAAAATCTTAAGATAGTAAGTGACTGGAAATTTTTTATGCAGGCTATTATTTTTAATGAATGTACATATAAAATAATAAAATATATTGTTTCGGATTTTGAAGAGGGGGGAATTAGTTCGAATAAATATTCTTGTGATTTAGAAAGGGAATTGGTTTTAAAACAATTATTGCCTAAAAATATATTGGTTGACTATATACATTTTTCAAGAGGAAAAAATTTTATTGAGGAAAGTGATTATGATTCTTTTTTTTATGAATTAAAAAAATACAATTATAAATGTTGTAAGATTGTATACTCTTTTTCTGTTGTATTAGTCAAGTTATTGTCCGTATTCAAAAAAAGTCTTCGATTTTCATTAAAATACCCTAATAAATTGTTTTAAAATCATGTGTAAGGTTTCAGCTGTTGTATTTAGAATCTCAAAACAACCAAAAATAACCAGAAATATTCAAGCGTAAGTCTTTATCTATCAGAATATTCTAAAAATTAACACTTTTCGGCTGCTTTTTGATGCTTCCCAAATTTCCACATATTTTTGAGACGTATTTCTGACGTGGAGAATTTGCGGAGCTTGTTTTTTGCCACATCGTGCGGACAGTTGACAAGGGTTTACAACCGTTTACGATGAGCGACAACAACCGCCCTGATATGCAGCAATAGTAACATTGTGCAGAAAGGCGACAACGGTTGACCTCCGTTTACATCCGTTCACCATTTCAGAGATATACGATTGAAGGAATGAACCAGTAAACGATAAAAGCAGCATGAAAACAACCAGAAAATGCAATTTTTGCAGCAAGTCATTTGTAACCCGGAGCGGGGTACAGAAATATTGCAGCGAGGCTTGTCAGGCGGAAGCCAAACGAGCTAGAACGGAACAGAAGAACAACCTCTTCAAAGCTGTCCGCCCCTTGATGGAGATACAGCATCAGGAGTATCTCACCTTTTCCAAAGCAGCAGTACTCATGGGCTGTTCCCGACAGTACATCTATAAACTCGTAGCCCTCGGCAAACTGAAAGCCTCACGTATCAGCAACCGCATGGCGTTTATCCGCAAGACAGACATCGAGCGGATGCTGGAGGGCAATCCCTACCACCGTGTCCTGCCCGGCAGTACTTCCACTCCGAGAAAGTCCGCTTCATCTTCCCCGCTTGCCAAAAAAGAAAAAAGGGAAAAGGAAACCTATGAAGTGCTGGACTTCTATTCTGGCGAGGAGGTGATGTCGCTCTTCAAGGTCAGGCAGTCGTGGCTCTATACCACAGCCAAGCGCAACCGCATTCCCATCTGCCGCATCGCAGGGAAAAACTATTACAGCAAGAAACACGTTGACGAGTTCTTCGGTATGGCTATAGATACAAGCAATATCACCGATTGGCTCCTGATTGAAGAAGCGGAAGAACTGTTCGGCATGAAACCCTCCGCACTCCGGGCATACGCCTACCGCCACAAGATACCGACCAAAAGAGAATACGGGCGCACCTATTACTCCAAATCCCATCTGGACGAACTCCGCAGGACAGACCTCGTGAACGATGAACGCTACTACACCGTGGAGCAAGTCCGGCAGATTTACGGGCTTTCCTCCGCCAACATCAGCCATATCGTCAAGGTGAAGCACATCGAAAAGATAAAAGTAGGCGTGAAAAACCTGCTTTTACGCTCCGATGTGGAGCGTGTCATGGCTGAAAGGGAGAAACAACCGTGAGCAACCGACATTGCCGGAAAATTATTTCAAAATGATTGTCGTGGAGGTATTCACGGTTGTTTCACGTTGTTCCTTTGCCACCGTAAACACGGGAACACCCCCGAAAATGTACAACTTAAAACATCATCAATATGAGCAAATGCAAGACAGTTACCTTGCGCAAGCGCAAGATTAAGAACGGAACACAGTATTCGCTGTGTCTGGACTATTATCCCGGCTACCGTGACAACACCACCATGAAGGTGATTACACGTGAAGCTCTTGGGATTTACATCTTCGCCAAACCTGCCAACCAGCAGGAGCGTGATTTCAACGCACGCATGATGAAAAAAGCGGAGATACTGCGTAATAGGCGTTATGAAGCCATCTTCAACGAGAACAACGGCTTCTTTGACAAAGCCAAGATGAAAGGCGATTTCCTCGCCTACTTCAAGGGGTTGGCAGACAGGAAGAATATCAAGTGGCAGCACGTCTATAAACATTTCGAGCGGTTCGTGAACGGCAAATGCACCTTTGAGGAGGTGGACGTGGATTTGTGCCGCAAGTTCATGGAATATCTGCTTAACGCCCCACAATCCATACACACCAGCCAAAAGCTGCATATCAATTCTGCGGCGGGCTACTGGTCGGCTTTCCGTGCGGTACTTCACACCGCCTACCGGGACAGGAAGATAAAGGAGAACCCAAACGGATTCTTAGACCGCATCGAGTGCATTCCCACCATGAGGGAACATCTGAGCCAAGAGGAACTGATACGGCTTGCCGAAACGCCTTGTGAGGAAGAGGTATTGAAAAGGGCGTTCCTTTTCGGTTGTCTGACCGGACTAAGAAAGAGCGACATCAGGCAGCTCACTTGGCAGCAGATACAGCCGTACACCAACGGCAAGATGTTCGTGACCACCCGTATGCAGAAGACCAAACAGATTGTACACAACCCCATCAGCGATGAAGCCTACGGACTGCTTGGGGAACGGCACGAGGGACTTATCTTTGACGGTTTCAAGGACAAGATGCTGCAAGGACCACTCAAACGCTGGCTCTTGGCGGCAGGCATAACCAAGAAGATAACCTTTCACTGCACCCGGCATTCATTCGGAAGCCTGCACGTGGAAATGGGTACGGACATGGCTGTCATCCAAGCCTATCTGGGACACAAGAACATTACCACCACGCAGATTTATTCCAAGATGGCGGCACAGCAGATGTGCGAGGTCGTGGACAAGATAACCCTGAAACGCAAGGAAGCGTAAGGCGGTTCAAAATCCATGATATTCAGAGGGAGCGGTTATTGTTTGGAGCTTTAACCGTTCCTTTTATTTTGGTTGGTACTTAAAGTATGATAATTGAGTATGATTCCGGACATTTGGTGAAAAACATTGAAAAAGAAACCACTGACAAAGGATAATGAGTAATAATTGAAAGAAGACTATTAAATTTGCGAAAACAGTAACAAGTAACAACCGAATAAGACAAAGAATATGGAACCGTCCGTAAAAGACAAACATATCATTTTAGGATTTGTCGGCTTTGCCATCCTCCTAATATCTTCCATAGCGACACTGATTGTCGCTGAGAAATTCAACCAAGACACCTTTGTAAGGCTGATAGTCTTTGTGTGCAGCAACCTGTTGGGGTGGCTGCTCTACTTCTCCTTCCAGACAGTCATTTTCGATACATACGAAATCTACAGAATCAAGTTCGGCAGGAAAAAGACACCTGCCGAAATCACAGAAATTCAGGAAGACCAGTCCCAAGATGCACACAAGCCTGTAATATCGGCATCAATGCCAACAGGTGGAGAAGCGACCCCGGATATAAAACCGACAGAGATTGCCATATCCCCGGAGCTTCACGAGAAGAACCGTGCCGATTACGAGGACAGGGAGCAGCGGGAAAATGAGGAGCGCATCGCTATGGTCATGGAATACATCCATTTCATCATGCCCCGTATTGCTGACAAGGAGACCGTGAACCACATCTGTGCCGAGGTCAACAACTGGATGCGGCTCCACAGTTACAAGCCCAAGCCGATAAAAGGGCGGCTGACCAAAGATATTTCAAACATTCCGCTCCGCCATTTCGTGTGGAATATCTCCGAGCGTTTCATGTACAAGAAATACTACACGGGGGATAACCGTGCCCGCTTCATCAGCACCCTTTTCCCACGGGAGTTTGCCGATACGGACATAGCTACCATCAAGAACTTCAAGGTAGAGCCGTTAAAGACACTGATTCCCATTGACGAGCCTGAAAACGGCAGACTGGATTTCCATTATCCTGCGGATTATGTGCAGGAGAAGCGGATTTAAGCCTGTTTTAGAGTAATCACGATAATAACGACAAACAGCCAAAACTCATAATCCTCTGTTATACAATAATTCCCGAATAACTTTACCCGTCATTTGCGGTTGGGCATCGTTATTCGGGAATTATTTTGCAATGACCTTTCGTGGAGATATTCACGGCTGTATCATTCCAGTCCTTTGCGCCAAGCCTTACAAAAGAGGCGAGTACGCAAATGGAAAAAACAGTGATTACATTCAACGACCTCCCGGAGATTGTGGCTCAGCTTCGGGACGAGGTGATGAGCCTTAGAAGCCTGCTTACTGAGCAGCGCAGTGTGAACAACGCAAGGGCGGTGGACACCCATGTCCCCATGTCAGTGGAAGAGGCGGCGGAATATCTGGGCATTCCCAAAGGCACGCTCTACATGAAGCTGTCGGAGGGAAGCATTCCCGCCACCAAGCCCGGCAAACGATATTGCCTTTACAGGGACGAACTGGACAAATGGCTGGAATCCTCCCGGAAGAATCCCGTACCCCTGTCCGATGAGGAACTGAGCGAATCCTTATATTCTTCCCACCGCCGCAAGCCCGCTCCGCGTAATTGGTAAACGTCATGGAAGAGGACAAGAATTATATCAGTCTGATACATGGCGACCTGACGAGGGCGACCCAAGTACAGCACGGGATGCCGGACAGCATCGGCGTGATGAGTATCAAGACCGCCAACCGGACGATACTCGAAGCATCGCTGCTGCCCACGCCCCGTGCGCTCTGGGACAGTTTCTGGTATGAGGGGGAACTGTCCTGCCTCTTTGCGGATTCCAATGTGGGCAAGTCCATCCTTGCCGTGCAGATAGCCGACCGTATCGCCCGGACTGACGATGTGCTGTATCTGGACTTTGAACTCTCCGAAAAACAGTTCCAGCTACGCTATACCAGCGAGCATGGAACGCCATACATCTTTCCTGAAAGGCTGTACCGGGTATCGCTTGACTGCAATTCGTTGCTGGAAGCCGATTTCGAGGAAGCCATCATGGGAGGCATAGAACAGATGGC
This sequence comes from Phocaeicola acetigenes, assembly GCF_027529745.1. Taxonomy (NCBI): domain Bacteria; kingdom Pseudomonadati; phylum Bacteroidota; class Bacteroidia; order Bacteroidales; family Bacteroidaceae; genus Phocaeicola; species Phocaeicola acetigenes. The sequence goes on along the minus strand of NZ_JAPZVM010000013.1, from coordinate 10,853 downwards.
TCTGCAAACCGGGTGCAAAATCTTCATCGTTGACAATCTTACCTACCTGTGCTGCGCCATGGAGAAAGGCGATGCGGCAGGACGGCTGATGATACAGCTCAACAACCTCAAAAAGAGATACGGATTGTCCGTCCTTGTTCTGGCACATACACCCAAACGCTCTTTGGACTGTCCCATCACTTCCAACGACCTTGCCGGAAGCAAACGGCTCTACAATTTCTTTGACAGCGTGTTCGCCATCGGGAAGAGTGCGCAGGACGGAGGGCTTCGCTATGTGAAGCAGCTCAAAGTCCGGTACGGGACATTCTCCCACGATGCGGACAATGTAATCATCTACGAGATTGAGAAGGTGGACGCTTTCCTGCAATTCGTGTTCAGGGGTTATTCAACGGAAAAGGAACACCTGAAGAAACTGGGTGACAACGAATCCAGCCAGAGGGATTGCCAAATCCTGCAATTGTCCCAGTCCGGCAAGTCCGTCAGGGAGATAGCCTCACAGGTGAACTGCGGCAAGTCCACCGTCAGCCGGATAATCCAGCGCAGCAAGGAGGACAGGAATGCAGCCGTCCCAAGTGTCCCGCTGTCCCAACAGACAGGAAGTGGGACAATGGGACAGGTGGGACAGCATGGGACAAGCGGGACAGTAAGAGAAACAAAGCAGGCAGAGTTGTTTACAGGATATGGGAAAGAGGAGAATAAGGCATGAAAAAGCAGTCTGCACATAGCTGTATAAAGGATAACCGCTTCATTTACGGTACAAGGGATGATACAGGCAGAAGCCTGATGTCCCAAGGTGTCCCGGGGTGTCCCACTGTCCCAAGTCTTATAGGGACGGGACAATGGGACAGCGGGACAACAATCGAAAAACTCAAAAACAAAGACAAGCCATGAGCAACTATTCGTTACAGAAATATAAAGGAACGGCAACACGGCATACTTGCCCGAATTGCGGGGACAAGCGTTCTTTCACATGTTATGTGGATGAAAGCGGTATGCTCCTGCATCCGTCTGTCGGCAGGTGCAATCATGAGAGCAGTTGCGGGTATCATTATACTCCCAAGGAGTATTTCCACGACCACCCCGAATGCCATACCGACAAGGGGTTCTCTTTTGACAGGCAAAGGTCAGAACGGAAGCCCGGACAGACATCACCAAAAGCAAGCATAGGCTACATACCGCCAAAGTATGTGGAGAGGTCGCAAAGCGTGCACAGCAACTTCTTCCGCTTCATTTCCTCGCTCCTTGATTCCTATTACGGCAGCAAGGCAAAGGAAGTGTTGAAGCGGTTGCTGGAAGAGTACCGTCTTGGAGCAACCCGTGACGGGGCTGTCATCTTCTGGCAGATAGACCGCACAAACAGGGTACGCACGGGCAAGGTGATGCAGTACAATCCAGAGGACGGACACCGTATCAAGGGAGGAGAGGTGTCGGCAGTGGACTGGATACACAGCATACTGAAAAGGCAACGGGTACTGCCGGAGGATTGGCAACTTTCCCAATGCCTGTTCGGGGAACACCTGCTGAATGTCTATCCCGACAAGGTAGCGGTCTTGGTGGAATCCGAAAAGAGTGCCGTTATCGGCTCTGCCCTCTTTCCCGGTTATGTATGGCTGGCGACAGGCGGCAAAAGCCAGTTGAGAGAGGAAAAGCTCCGTGTGCTGAGCGGACGAACCGTGCTTCTCTTTCCCGATGCGGACGGATATTCGGAGTGGAAACAGCATGCCAGGGACATGACCTATTGCAAGGTTGTCGTGTCTGACATCATAGAGAAGAACGCCACACCGGAACAGAAGGCAGCCCATATCGACATAGCCGACTGGATTGTCTTCCAGATACGAGAAAGTAAAATAATGTGTACAGCCAATCATCTTGTAGAGGCGGAAAAAGTCCTCCGGCGGATGATAGAGAAGAACCCCGTCCTGCAAAAGCTGATAGATGATTTCGACCTTGTACTGGTCAGTACATCCCCAATCGGCAGTGGCGATGAAAACCCTCCTTAATGGAGGAGAGCGGAAGCCGTAGGCTGTAGCGGACAGACAAGGGCTTGCCCTTGATATAGCCCACTATAACTACACGCTCCGCTTTCGTAGTTGTGGGCTCTCCCGAGGGGCTGGGCGTTGCCCCGTCCCACTCAGGGCGTTTCACCCCTGAGAACCCCGAGCAAAGAGTGACCCTCTCTTTGCAATCTCCCTTATGGGCACAGCCTCTAAGAACCCCATAGCGGTTATGAGCGAACAGCGGCAAACAACTTTAGTTAATAACCAAATCAACATAAAAATGGCAACAAAATCAAGCATACATATCAAGCCCTGCAGAGTCACATCAAGTGGGGCTCATAACCGGAGAACTGCCGAATATATGCGCAATATCGGCAAGTCTCAAATCTACATCGTACCCGAATTGACTGCCGGTAACGAGCAGTGGATAAACCCGGGCTTCGGCAATCCCGACCTGCAGGCGCACTATGACTACATCAAGCGGATGGTCAAGGAAAAGACAGGACGTGCGATGCAGGAGAAGGAACGTGAACGAAAAGGCAAGAACGGGAAAATCACCAAGGTGGCTGGATGCTCGCCAATCCGTGAGGGCGTGTTGCTCATCAGACCGGACACGACACTGGCAGATGTGTGCAAGTTTGGCGAGGAGTGCCAGAGACGCTGGGGCATCACTCCTCTCCAGATCTTCCTGCACAAGGACGAGGGACACTGGCTGAACGGTCAGCCGGAAGCGGAAGACAGGGAGAGTTTCAAAGTCGGCGAAAGATGGTTCAAGCCGAATTACCATGCCCATATCGTTTTTGACTGGATGAACCATGACACAGGCAAGAGCTGCAAGCTCAATGACAAGGATATGACAGAAATGCAGAATCTGGCATCCGACATACTCCTGATGGAGCGTGGGCAGTCAAAGGCTGTTACAGGCAAGGAACATCAGGAACGTAACGACTTTATCATTGGGAAGCAGAAGGAGGAAATGAAGCGGCTTGATGCCACGAGGCAATACCGGGAACATGAGCTGGAAATGGCGAACAAAAAGATGCATGAAACGGAAAGCATTACCAACGCCCTTATCGAAAAGGCAAATGAAAAGGAACGGCAGAGTGAAGACCTTGACAGGGCTATCAGCGAGAAACGCTCCAGACTGAACAAGGAAAAAGGAAGTGAACTTCTGAACGCCGCTGTCGGCTGGGCTACCGGGAAATCGAAAGCCCTGAAAAATGAAATAGAGGATTTGCGCTGTGAGATTTCCACGCACGAGGAAACCATCGAACGGTTGCAGGATAAAATCCAGACCATACAGAACGACCACAGCCGTGAGCTGATGCAACTGGAGGCCAAACACCGGTCCGAACTGAACCGCAAGGAAACGGAACATGTACAGGAAACTACGAGACTCAAGAACCGGATTGCATGGCAAAGCCATATTATCGGCTGCCTCAGTTTCCTGCTGCTAAAAACAAGCGACATCTTCCGCAAGGCGGTACACAGTATCATCCGTTTTGCCCGTGATTATTACAAGTCCCGTTTTGACACGGAACAGGTATATGACATCAAGAACGCCCTTAACCTGTTCGGGGATGACAGACAATCACATCAGGCGGCAGGGGATTTCCTGTACTTCACTGCCAGGCAAAAGGGTGAATTTGACAACCGGGAGCAAATCAAAGCCAGACGGGAAGTTGACAATGTGGTGGAAGGGAATTATGACCAGCAGCAGAAAAGAGGTTTTTCGATGAAAAGATAATACCTTTATCTTATAATCCTCGCTTCAGGAGTAACGATAGAAATCAGTGCAGGTTATTTGAATAGCAAATTAAATAATCCGCCACCGATATCAATACCCAATTTGTTGCCTTTATACTGAAAATACGGAGCTACTATCGGAAGCGTTTTCGTTTTATGCAACGGAAAATCGGTATGGCTTCTGACGCCGAAATCCATCCCCCAGTTGGGAATGATGTCATAGGAAACGAATCCCCCGTAATTCGAGGAACTGAAAGGAGAAGAAAGAATGAAGGAGTATGAGGCAAATGTGTTTAGACGAATTTTCTCGTTGACGGGATATGTCAACAGCCCGGACAATCCCAATAGCTGACTCTCGCGTCTGGGGACACTCCATTTTACGGTATATGCCTGCAAGTTAAATGACCAGCAACCGGGAGAATATACATATCCGATACCTGCATAGTTCATTGTTCCCAAGCCGATGAAGTTTTCCTGCCTGCCTATGCCGTAAAAATAGCCGGAAGGATAGCTTTTAATGATACCGGAGGTCGAATATTCCCCCTCATGCAAAGGCGATTTGTCGGTAGGGAATGTCGGATTATATGGGTTCTGCACGTCAAATGTTATCTGGGACGGGCAACTGCCGGAAGAAAGATCAACCGCTTTCCGTATATCCAAAGGCTTTGGGGTAATGCTTCTTTCGTTATGAGGCGAAGTATTTCCTTCCTGAACGGAAACCTTGACGGTGTCACGCGACACTTGAAATTCCTGACCGTAAGAAGCGGCTTTATTTAGAAAAAAGAAAATCACTATAAAACAAGTAAATACTTTCCTGCTCATAAAATGATAATTTTAATATTCGGGACGAACATTTGGCTATATCAGAGATTCGTCCCGAATGATTGGTGAATAATCCGGTTCAATAAGGATTACAATTGCACAGTCATTATTCCGCAGTTTTCTTCACCGGTACCGCGAGTCCACATATACAATTTCGCTCCATTTGGGAAAGGATTGCCCACGATCATAATGTCATGACCGCTTTTCACTTCTTTACCAAATTGTACAGGGCCGTTAGGCGTGTATTTCCAATAGTACGCAGTCGTATATTCCACCCAGCCCCATAAAACTTTTTTAGACGCATTTACACGGATAGCCTGTTGGTTTCCTCGCATACCAATCTGTGCGGTGAACTTTCTTTTCTTCGTTTTCACGTAAACCCTGTTTATACCATTTTCGATCGTTACACCCAGCGGGACAGGATAAAGTAAAGAAAGTTCTTTTTTATATCCGTCATAATTTTCAAACTCCTTCATGTTCTTTCTCTCACCGGCGATACATACGAACCCTTCGGGGGTCAATGTGATTGCCTTGCTTACATTCAACACCGGCATATATATCGACAAATCGGTGCTGTCCTTGTCGTTGAATATAAAATCAGTCTGGTAAGCAGTCTTAATGGATTCATATTCTTCCTTGCATGTGGCGTTTAATATCTGTCCCAAGGCTTCGCTGTGCATCCTGTACATGGAGGTGAAGCCTTTCTGTCCGGATTCCCATTGCAGAAGTTCCTCATCGGACAACGTGCCCAAGGAATCGAGCAAGGCATTGTATTCCTCCTCACTGGAAAAGGAAAGAATATTTTCATGCAAACTTCTGGAGGCCGGGAAAGAATGGTTCTCCTCATTCATCGGATTGTTCACTATGTCATCAGAACTACATGATGATAAGACAGCCATTGCCAAAGCAAGACTAAAAAGCGTTTTTCTCATAATTGAAAAAATTTAATAATTGGTTATTATTTAAACATGGGCACATATAATGATATGCCGAACTCTTTGTTATTCTTTGTATTGGAGGCAAAAGCATTGTCATACAATGGCTTGAAACCATGCTTGTAGGAAGCGGACAATTTCATGCCGTTCTTAAACTCATAGCCTAAGGTGAGGACTATCGGAAAGTCGAAAACCCGCCCTTCCAAGTTTTCCTTCAATTTATCGGTTTTGAAATAACCGGTGGGTTCAATGCCAATACCGGCATACAGTCCGGAACAGATGCGGTAATTGATTGAGCCGTTCAAAGCAAGTCCCCATATCCATGCCTTGTCAGACCAGGGAACAACGTTGTTTCCATTCAAATCGAAGGACTCTGCTTTTCCCTGAACGGCTTTTCCCAATATGGAAGCATCAATCCAGAAACGGTTGGAAAGATCGAAGCCAAACTGGTAGCCCAAATTAAAGCCTACTCCGGGTGTCCATCGGGTTTCGGGGTAGGAAGAGTTGTTCGCCGTTCCCGTACTCATGTAAGCATATCCCGAATATTTTCCCAAATGTCCGTCCGTCACACCGATGATAATGCCGGATTTTTGTGCAAAGCATCCTATTCCTGCCAGCAAGAAAAGCATTGATAAAATTGTCTTTTTCATTTTTTTTATTATTATTTAGTTTTCCTGTAAATTGTCTATCCATTTCGTCTGGAACATCCTGCATCCTCCCACGACACCTATCCCGTTTATGACATTGGTGTAAGTAGAGCGTATGGGAGCCAGTTCAGAGTTTCCAAGCCCGTTGTTTTTCTGGTCGTTCAGTGATTTCAGATACCTGTAAAACTCTTCCGAAAGGCTGTACAGGCTGATTCTGTATTTCACTTGGCGTTTGATATGTTCGGTTCCGTCAGGGGTTATGAAGTCGTCTTCATAGTCTGCCTCGTAATTGGTATTCAGACGAACCGTGTAGCTTTTCCCTTTAATTTTCGTATCGTCCCAGTAATACAAATTCCGGTAGAACCCGTTTTCAATCATCAGGATATCGTCTAACCCGGAAGATGTATTCAGCAGAGGTTCGTCGTCCAAGTTCAACGCGAGGGTACTGCTTTCTTCCGAATACTTGCCATCGTTCCAGAACAGTTGTTTACGCTCCACCTTCAACGCATAATAGTCTTTTGTCTGCGCATTGTCTGTAAAGCCTATCCGAAACTGAAGCAGGTTCGGTTCACCGTCTTTGAGAGCCAATTTGATTGATGTCAAAGGGAATCGGGACGGGACAACCGTAGCGGATGAAACCGCTTTCATTCTTTCTGCCGCTGCGGTTATGTTGACCTTGTCGCCATCTTCATACGCCTTTACCGCGTAATAGCTTTGGGCGGGGACTCCCGGTATGGAATCGTCCGTCCATGCAAGGGGTACCGCTTCACCGTTTACGGACAGGTGGACGTCCGCTCCCTTCAGTCCCCGGACGAGCTCGCCTTTCTGACTGACGGGAAGGCTGCGTGAAAGGTGGACTACCGTTGTGTCGCCGCTTCCCGGATAGCTGTATAGCACCAGTTTGGGAGAAGCGCCCACATCGTCCAGTTCAAAATGATAGGTACAGGACGAAAGTAAGCCGATATACACGGGCAGTAATATATGATATAAATGTTTCATGCACTTAAAATTTGAGGGTATAACTAAACGAGGGTATAATCGGGAAAATGCCAAATCCCTTACCCCTGAAACCGCCGTCGGGCAGACGCTCTATCCGGGTATAAAACGCATTCATACGGCAATAGGCGTTATAAATGCTGACGTTCCAGATACGCTCGAATCCCCTTTTGGTAGTACGCCGGAAATTGACACCCAAATCGAGCCGATGATATGCCGGGAGCGTGATGTTGTTCGGTTTCTCGTAAACCAGTTCCGGTTCGCCTGAATCCGGTATGCCCGGAAAAGAGGGCCCGTTTACATACTGGTTCGGGACGGTGGCACGGTCGCCGCTACGGTAAACCCATGCGGCGTAGGCATCTATACGGTCATTGAACTTATGCCGGTAGGCGATGTTCAGTTTATGCCGGTTGTCGAACTTGCTGGAATACCAGCCGGGATAAAAATCAGTAAACTTTTGCAAGCTCCATGAAAGCGTATATCCTGCTTCGATGACATTGTAACGGTCTTTGTATGCCAATGACAATTCTACGCCGTAAGACTTTCCCTTGCCGGTCTTGACCAGATTGTCCCAGTTCTCGGCAGGAAGCATCAGGCTGTTGCCCCCGTCGTATTCCAGCAGTTGGCTTGTGGTACGGTAATATCCTTCCACGTTCAAACTGATATGCCAAGGCAACTCCGTATATATCCCGGCTGCCACTTGCCTTGAACGCATGGGACGAACTTTGCGTGTGGAAGGAACCCAACTGTCTGTCGGCAGGTTCAGATAGGTGTTTGACAGTTGGTGCGCAAATTGGCTCATTTCCGTATAGGACACTTTCATCGTGGCTTTTTCCGAGCATTGGTAACTCATGGCCAGTCTTGGCTCCAAGGAATGGTACATCTTTCCGTCTGTCTGATAAAGGGTGTAATGCAGTCCCGCGTTTAATTTCGTCCTGGAGGACAGCCGCATTTCATCTTCCACATAAAAAGCGACCTCGTTACCCTTATAGCTGCTTGCGTTTTCTGTCGATAAGGTATCCCTGTCCGTCTGGTTTCTGGAAGCCGTGCTTTGCGGATGATATATGTGATGCAGATAATTGCTGCCAAAGCGTATATGATGATTCGTGCCGGGACGGTAGTCGAACTCCATGCGGTATCCCATGTCGTCGATTGTGGAACGGTTGGACCGTTCCATTCCCGTCATGGAAGTTTGTTCCCCGTCGGAAAAGAAACGGCTGCCTTCCACATAATCATACATGGAGATATTGCGTGAATAGACACCGGTGAAACTGCCGGACAACTTCGGGACGATTTGACAGTTCCACGTCAAAGCCGTAGTCAGGTTGCCCCATTGAGCCTTGAAATCGGAGTCGTAATGTTCCCCGTCTTCGAACGTCTGCCGGGCTTTTGTCTTCAGCAGGTCATTTCCGGAATACACGCTAAGGGACAGTTTATTATTGTCCGAAAAACGGTGGGTGATTTTCCCGTTGATGTCGTGAAAGGCATAGCGCACGTTCTTTTTGTCATCGGGATTGGAACGGTTGAGCAGGAAGAATGCCGGAGCTGTGAAAAGATCTGCCCAACTTCTTCGCATGGCTATGTTGAACGAGGTCTTGTCTTTTATGATCGGGCCTTCAAACTGGACTCTGCCATCGAGCAGCCCCAAGGAGAAAGTCCCGTGAAACTCCTTCATGTTCCCCTCTTTGGTGCGTACATCCACTACGGAAGAAAGTCTGCCGCCGTAACGTGCCGGGAAACCGCTTTTATAGAAATCCACGTTTTTGATAATATCCGTATTGAAAGCGGAGAACAGCCCGCCCAAATGGTTGATCTGGTAAAGCGGTGTTCCGTCCAGCAGAAAAAGGTTCTCATCGTTCTTGCCTCCGTGTACATACATGCCGGAAAGCAGCTCCGTTCCGGAAGCCACACCGGGAATATTCTGGAGGGTCTTTACCAAGTCCGGTGAACTAAGCAGCGAAAACTCCGTATTCAACTGTTCCGAGGTCAGCGACACTTTGCCGGTCTGTGTCGTGCGGAGGGAAGCGTTCAAGTCTGCAACCACTACTACTTCTTTCAGCGAAGTATTGCTTTCTTTCAGGTAGATGACACCGTTGTAATTGGATGTCAAATCCACCTCCTTCACCACATCCTGATAACCTATATAAGAGAAACGAAGTTTGTGTTTCCCCTCCGGCAGCGTAATGCTGAAAAATCCCTGTTCGTTACTCAGTGTTCCCGTTTGGGTATTCAAATCGAAAATGGTCACGTTGATCAGCGTTTCTCCCTTATCCTCGCATATGTGGCCGGAAAAAGTATAGTTGTTCTGGCGGAACAGCAGGACATATTCTCCCTGAATCTCCCATCGGATGCCGGTTCCGCTGAAAATCCTTTTTAGGTTCTCAGGCAAGGAACTGCTCCGCTGGAAGATACCTTTGGGCTTTATATTTGCCAAGGAAGAATCGTATACGAAATGAACAGAATACATTTTTTGCATGGCATCTATGGCTTTTTTCATTTCGGTTGAATCCTGTTGGGCTTTAGCACCCAGAGAGACACACAATATAATCGCAATGATTGTTAACTTCATTGTTTTACTTTTTCTATCTTTACATTCAACACTTTCTCTATAAACCTGATTATTTCATCAAGGCTTTTGTTCTTGAAGCTGGCCGTCAGGCGTTTATTCTCATTGCTTGCGGATAGTTTGACTTTATAATATCGGGACAATTCCTCAAGTACCTTTGGAAGTGGGGCGTTGTCGAAAATAAAGCTGCCCGCTTTCCGTTCTTTGATTACCTGTACGTCCGGTTGTTCTTCCGTCACTTGCGCTGCCATGCCTCCGGTCAGTATCACAACGTCCGGTTGCCCGATTGCTGAGAACTGCACCTTTCCCGATGTGACTTGCACGATAGCTGTGTCTGCACGGCTCTCATCGACGGTAAAGACAGTACCCAATACCCTGACTTGGGACAGTTTCCCTTCTACCGTAAACGGGTGGGCATTGTCATGCTTGACAGAAAACGCGACTTTTCCTTCCATGTGAACTTTGCGGCTGGATTTCCGGTAATCTTTTGCGTGGAAACGGACGGAAGAATGCGGGAACAGGGTTATGGAGGAACTGTCCGGAAGCATATAATCCACGGGGTGCGAGTAAGCCGTTACCTCCTTCCATGCTCCGTTTTCCCGGAAGCGGGGATAAATAAGGACTGCGACCAGAATGGCTGCCGCCATACCGGGAAGTATCCACCACAAGCGGAAGGATTTCCGTTCCTGTTCCGTTATCTGGTATTTCTCTTTGAAAGCCTTCAATGCTTTTTGCGTATCCAACTTGTTCTTCTGATAGTGGCGCAAGACAAAATGAAGGCATTTTTCATCCGTGGTTCTCATACTCTTTTATTTTGGTTTTCGTATTAATGACTGGGATTACAGACAAATTCACTATGCGGAATTTGTGAATATTAGTTAAATAAGAATGCGTAAACTTTCTGTGTCCCTTCCCGTATCAGTCGGAGCGCCTTGCTGATGTGGTTATCCACCGTATTTACGGAAATCTGGAACTTGGCGGCTATCTCCCTGTATTTCATGCCGTCGCGTTTGTTCAGCAGGAATATCTCCCGGCAGCGTTCGGGCAAGGCATCAATGGCAGTCCACATCCGCGCTTCCCTGACCGAACGTTCCTCCGCTTCCTCATCGCTCAACGTATCTTCAAAATCAGAAGGGGAAAGATT